>NZ_QGAA01000011.1:0-250765 GCF_005233485.1 Pseudomonas sp. CFBP13509 | reverse complement strand
CCCCGCGCTGGGCTGCGAAGCGGCCCCAATAAAGATCACTGTGCTCCATCAGACAAACCGCAGTGCCTGGTTTTGGGGGCCGCTTCGCAGCCCAGCGCGGGGCAAGCCCGCTCACCACGACAAGCCCGCTCGCAACAAGATAACCACTCATGCCAAGCTTGGGTTAACGTCCACTCATCCCTCTGCATGAAGCCCGCTCATGTCCATCGCCGAGAACCTCATCGCCTTCACCTTCGCCGCCACCCTGCTGACCCTCACGCCCGGGCTCGACACCGCCTTGGTCCTGCGCACCGCCACGGTGGAAGGCAAGCGCCAGGCGCTGCAGGCCACGCTGGGCATCAACGCGGGTTGCCTGGTGTGGGGCGCCGCGGTTGCCTTTGGCCTGGGCGCGTTGATCGCGGTGTCGGAGATGGCGTTCAACCTGCTCAAGTACTGCGGCGCGGCTTACCTGGCCTGGCTGGGGCTGAACATGCTGGTGTGTCCGCGCCGCTCATTGGCACCCGCTTCAGCCGATGGCAAGCCCGGCGGCAACTGGTTTATCAAGGGCATGCTGGGCAATGTGCTGAACCCCAAGGTGGGGATTTTCTACGTGTCGTTCCTGCCGCAATTTATCCCCCAAGGGCATTCGCTGATTGCCTGGACCTTCGGCCTGGTGAGCATCCATGTGTTGCTCGGGCTGCTGTGGTCGCTGGTATTGATCGGCGCCACGCAGTCGCTGTCCGGGTTCCTGCGCCGCGAAAAGGTCATCCAGTGGATGGATCGCACCACCGGCGTGATCTTCGTGCTGTTTGCCGCAAAGCTGGCGTTCAGCAAGCGCTGAGTTTTCCCCATGCCAAATCCCTCCTTGCCCCCTCGGCGCAAACACGCTACAAATCCCCCTTCACGAAGTTGTACGACAACCTAAAAATAAATCGCCATCCCCGACGATGGCGCCAACCGCCCGAGCCCCAGCATGACTCCGCCTGCCCCGACGCAAACTGCCCCCGCCCTGTTCTCCCGCCCCATTGCCGTGTTGATTCTGCTCTGCATGGGCTGTGCCTTCGCCGGCAATCACATCGCCGCTCGGGTCGCCTTCGATGATGGCGCCGGTGTGCTGTTGGCCATTCTGCTGCGCTCGGGTGGCACCTTGCTGGTGCTGGCGGTGCTGGTACTGTGGCAACGCCAAAGCCTGCGCCTGCCCGCAGGTGCATGGCGCTGGCAAGTGCTGCTGGGCCTGCTTATCACTACCCAGAGCCTGTGCCTCTACTCCGCAGTGGCCCGCGTGCCGGTGGCGCTGGCGCTGCTGGTGGGCAACGTGTTCCCGATTCTGCTTGCCCTGCTCACCTGGGCATTCGGCGGCCCACGTCCGACGGCGCGCACCGCCTTGCTGATGGGCTTGATCCTGGTGGGCCTGGTGTTTGTGCTGGACGTACCCGGCCGCCTCTCAGGCAGTGCCGATATCGGCCCGCAATGGCTGCTCGGCGTCGGCCTGGCCTTCTGCGCCGCGTTCGTGTTCGCCTGCGCGCTGTGGATCACCGACCACAAGTTGTCCCAGGTACGCGGCTCCGTGCGCAGCCTGCTGACCATCTTCATCGTATTCAGCAGTGTCAACCTCGCCGGCCTCAGCGGCGCCCTTCCCGGCGGCCTGAACCCGCCGGCCACGGGTACCGGCTGGCTGGCACTCGCAACGTTGGTGGTGCTGTACGGCACCGGTTTTATCGTGCTGTTCATGTCGGTCCCGCGCCTGGACATGCCGCGCAACGCGCCGGTCATGAACATTGAGCCGCTGGCGACGTTGCTGATGGGCTGGATCGTGCTCGATCAAATGCTCAGCGCCGGGCAGATAGTCGGCGGCGTCATCGTGGTGACCGGGATTGTGCTGCTGACCTATCGCAAGTCTGCCCGGTAACGATAAATCCCCGCCTGACCTGGCCCAATTCCTGCCTCCCCCATCCCACCCGGTCGCTACTGACTACGCGGACGACTCTTTTGAGCCCGGCCGCCCAACACCCTCCCCGGATAATCCAGCATCCCCGACCCCTTCCGAGGCCTTCCCCATGACGAGCCCCTCCACCGAACAGGTAAGCCCCCAAACCCTGCGCAAGGTCATCATCGCCGCCGGCATCGGTAACTTCGTCGAATGGTTTGACTTCGCCGTGTACGGCTTCCTCGCCACCACCATCGCCCAACAGTTCTTCCCCAGCGGCGATGCCAGCGCGGCCTTGCTCAAAACCTTCGCGGTGTTCGCCGTCGCCTTCGCCTTCCGGCCCCTGGGCGGGATTTTCTTCGGCATGCTCGGCGACCGTATCGGGCGCAAGCGCACCCTGGCCATGACCATCCTGCTGATGGCCGGCGCCACCACCTTGATCGGCCTGCTGCCCACCTACGCCGCCATCGGCGTCACGGCGCCGATCCTGTTGTCGCTGATCCGCTGTGCCCAGGGTTTCTCCGCCGGCGGCGAATACGCCGGTGCCTGTGCCTACCTGATGGAGCACGCGCCCCGGGACAAACGCGCCTGGTACGGCAGCTTCGTGCCGGTGTCGACGTTCTCCGCCTTCGCCGCCGCCGCCGTGGTGGCGTACGCCCTTGAAGCGTCGTTGTCCGCCGAGGCCATGGGCAATTGGGGTTGGCGCCTGCCGTTCCTGATCGCCGCGCCGCTGGGCCTGGTGGGCCTTTACCTGCGCTGGAAGCTGGATGAGACGCCCGCCTTCCAGGCCGTGAAGCAGGAGCACGCGGTGGCCCACTCGCCACTCAAGGAAACCTTGCGCAACCATGGTGCGGCGATCTGCTGCCTGGGCGCTTTTGTGTCACTGACGGCGCTGTCGTTTTATATGTTCACCACCTACTTCGCGACGTACCTGCAAGTGGCCGGTGGGCTGAGTCGGGCGATGGCGTTGCTGGTGTCGCTGATCGCGTTGATCTTCGCCGCGGCGATTTGCCCGCTGGCGGGGCTGTATTCGGATCGCGTGGGGCGTCGGGTCACGGTGATGACGGCGTGCGTGTTGTTGATGGTGGTGGTGTATCCGTCGTTCCTGATGGCCAGTTCCGGTTCGTTCACGGCGTCAATTGTCGGGGTGATGTTGCTGGCGGTCGGCGCAGTACTGTGTGGTGTGGTGACGGCGGCGTTGCTGTCGGAGACCTTTCCGACCCGCACGCGCTATACCGCCTCGGCGATTACCTACAACATGGCGTATACGATCTTCGGCGGTACCGCGCCGCTGATGGCCACGTGGTTGATCAGCACCACCGGCAGCAACCTGTCACCGGCGTTCTACCTGATTGCCGTGGCATTGCTGGCGTTGGCGGGCGGACTGGCATTGCCGGAGACGTCGAGGATTTCCCTGCACGACGTGGGCGCAGAGGACAAAAGCCCGGCGCCGCTGCTCTCGCGTTAAGCACCCACACCGTCCAAACCGTAGCAGCGGCCGACGCATGAGCAGCGCTTTTTGAAGGAGCCGCTATGAACACAGCGGTATGCATCGTTGCACCGGTTTGGGATGCCAAGCCTTGAGCGGGCACTCAGCCCCCCGCCAACAGCCCGACCAACTGCCACGGCGTCATCTTCGTCACCATGATCATCACGATCACAAACATCCCCAGGAAGCCGAAGACGCCCAGCCAGAACCATTGCCGGTACACACCACGGAATCCATCATCCAGCACCGTGTCGGTCTCGACCGCCCGCGAGGCCATCTGCTGCAAGCGCTTCTGCAGTACCAGCACCGGCAGCCACAGCGAGCCCACGCAGAGGAAGATGATCAACGCGGTCAGTACCCATTCCGTGGTCACAGACAGCCCGGCAAGCTGGATCAGCAGCAAGCCCGTGATGATCTGAATAACGCCCGCCGGCGTGGTAATCCAGGTATCAAACCGTACGACCATGCGCGCCACATGGGCGATCACTTGCGGGTTGGCCGTGCGACTGGCGGCGATCAGGTAGAGGTACGAGCCCATGCCGAAGCCGAACAGGAAAATCGCCGCGATGATGTGCAGGTACTTCAGGCACAGGTAGAGCATCCGTCAGGCCTGCCCGTCAGAGAAGCGCACCGTCAGGCTCAGCTTCGTCGGTTCGTTGATGGCGGCCATGTATTCGTCGACGCTGATTTCGCCTACGCACGGGCGGGCACCGGGCTCGGGCACGTAACCGTGGGCCATTTTGGTGGCAAGGGCAACGGCTGCACAGCTGGGGATTTCCGGGCCCTTGTCGTCCAGGGCCGTGAGTTGCACCGCCAGGGACAGCGGCTGACCGTGCATGCCCAGGCCTTGCACGTCGATGTACATCGCGCTTTTGCCATCACCCAATCGTTCGAACCAGGTGCCCAGGCGATGCAGTCTGGCGGCCCATGCAAGGTGGTCGCGCACAATGCCCATGCGTAGCGCTTGCGCCAGCAGATAATTGGCGACACCGCCCAGTTTGAGCCCCGCACCGGCCTTGAAGCGCAAGGTATGGGCGCCATAACGACCAGCGAATATATCCATGTCGGGCACGTCCACATTGGCCAGCACCCGCGTGCCGAGCTGGGGCATCCTGCGCAGGGTCAGGTCCTGCCAGCCCAGCACTTCGTGCATCTGGCCCTGCTTGAGTTGCTTGATCGGTTTGCCCGCGTAGGCAAGCACACCTTCGATGGTCGACAGCCCCGGCATCTTCGCCGAAGAGGAAATGCCATGCTCGATGGTGTCGATGCGCGTAAAGCGATCGCGGTACTGATCGATGATGGCGGACGACAACGTCGGTACAGAGCTGCAACCGCTGAGGACGGCCACGCTCGCCTGCCGGGCTTTCGCATCCAGCACGCCGACGCCATTGACGAAGGTCCGGCAATCCGACAGGTCGCAGTAGTTCACGCCCGCGTCGATGCAGTGCTGGGCGACGGCATAGGATTGCCCCTGGAACGGGCCGCCGGTGTGGATCACCAACTGGATGTCCATCGACTGCAAGACGCCAGCGAACCCGGCCGCCATGGCATCGCCGCACCAGCTTTCGCACACGCGGCCGGAGGATGTTTTCAACGCATCGACTTTGCCCTGCAACTTGTGTGGGTGGCGGCCCGAGACCACCAGTTCAATGCCCGGCGCGCCCGCCAGGTGCTGGCAAATGATGCTGCCAAAGTTGCCGTAGCCGCCGATCACCATCACCCTGAGTGCCATTGCATGCTTCCCTGATCAATCAATTGTGCGCGGGGCCTGAGACAGGCCAGCAGCTGAAACGGCTAAAGATACCCGATTTGTTTAATCGCCTGAGCCAGGATCGACACTCAGGCAGCATTGCTCCCAAGCCTCAGGGCTGCTTACGATAAAACCCGGTCAGGTAGTCCTGGCTGTCCGGCGCCGAGTTGTGCTCGATCACCGCAAAGCCCTTCACCAGTTGGATGTGATACGGCCCGGCCCGAGGGGGCGCCTGGGGTGCGCGCACGATGATCAGGTTTTCGGTTTCCATCGGCACGCTTTGGTGCGTAGTGATGATGATCTTGTCGGTGCCGGTGTCTTTGAGCGTCACGCTGAGTTCCGCCACTTCCCGGCCCTGGGCGTCGCGTTCGGGAAGGATTTTCAGGTCCAGGTCACCGTCGCGGCCGAGGAAGTCATCGCGCATCTGGTAATGGCCATCGCGCTGGTCGCGGGCCACGTCGCCGAGCTTGTCGTACTCAGGCTCCCGGTCCTGCCTGTGAAGTTGAATCTGCAGCTCGGGCTGGTCGCCCTTGGCGCCACTGACCCAGGTGCCCGCGTAGGCATAAGGTTCGACGGTTTCCCGCGTGATGCGCCAGATGCCGGTTTGACGGCCATCATCGGCATATTCGTGCAGGTAGATAAACGACTGGTCGCCGTACTCACCCTGGTCGCCCACCAGCTTGATCGGCTTGCCGCTGCCGCTTTTGGTGTAGCGCAACTCACCGATCAGCACCGCGCCTTGTTGCTGGTACCAGAGCTGCACCGGGATCTTGCCGTTGAGGGTGCCGGTCAGGAACTCGGGGTCTTCGTTGACCGGCCCTTCCAGCCTGGGCGTTTCCAGCCACTGGCCGTCCTTCCACTCACCGGTGGTGCGCAGCATGTAGCCGCTGGGCATGCTGTTGTTGGCGTCATCGTCCGTCGCCGGCACTTCTGCCTGGGTGTACGCGCTGAGTCGCACCAGTTTGCCATCGCGCATCTGATAGCGGCTGGCGCGGGTCCAGCAGCAACCCCGGTCGGTCTGCGAATGGATAATGCCGTCCTTGGGATTGATCGAAAACATCCCGCCGGAGGTCTCGTTGGCGAGGTCGGTCAAGGGGCCATTCAGCACCCAGCGGGACGTGTGCGGGTCTTGCAGATACACGTCGTAACTGGACTGGAAGTCCTTATCCGCACCGGTGCCATTGCGAATCGCCAGGTCCTGGCGGCCATCCTGGTTGATATCGGCGAAGTACACCACGCCGTTCTCCCCCACCAGGCGCCAATCCACGGTTCTGCCTTGCTGGTCCAGCGGCACCTGGGCATCCGGGGTCTGCAATTGCTGAAGGATTTCAAGGGAGCGTTTGTCGCGCAGGGTGATGAGCGCCGGCGCCAGGTGCTGCAAGTCCTGCGGCACCTCCGGGAACAACACTTCGACCAGGTATTGACCACTGGGGTCATTGACCGAGAACGAACGGGGCTCGGCCATGACGGGAGCGGCCAGGGCCAGGGAGAGGAGTACACCGCTGAGTCGCGTACGCATCCAACGCATCCTTGCTGAAATTCGGGGGCGGCAGTGTAAAGGCAAATGGCGAAGGCATCGAACAAATCGCTGTTTAGGCGCACTCAATGGCTGCTATGTTTTGTGCCTCACGAGCCAAAGGATGTGCCATGGACCCCCTAGCCACAAACGCTGCACTGGTGCTCATCGACATGCAGCAGGGCATGAACGACCCCAAGCTCGGGCGCCGCAATAATCCGCAGGCCGAGCAGCAGTTGCAGCAGTTGCTCGGCGCCTGGCGGCAGTCGGGGCGACCGGTGGTGCACGTCAGGCACATCTCCCGTACCCCCGGTTCGGTATTCTGGCCGGGCCAGCCGGGCTGCGAATTTCAGCCTGGGCTGCAACCACTGGCCCACGAACACGTGGTGGAAAAGAACGTACCCTGTGCCTTCATCGCCACCGGGCTGGAACGCTGGCTGCACGCGCGTTCGATCAAGCAACTGGTGATCGCCGGGGTGATCACCAACAACTCCGTCGAAGCAACGGCACGCACAGGCGGCAACCTGGGCTTTGACGTGCTCGTCGCCGCAGACGCCTGCTACACCTTCGATCAAACCGATTTGTCCGGGCGCCTGTGGCCGGCCGAGGACGTGCACGCACTGTCGCTGAGCAACCTGGCCATGGACTATGCCAGGGTGGTCGAGACGGCCGGGATTCTCGGCGCTATGCGCTGAACACGCCGGCTTGCACCAGCATGTCAACCAGCGCTTCGGGCCAGACCGTTTCCTCGGTGGCACGCAACGCCTGGGCCGACCACCACTGATGGTCCGCCATCACCTGGGTTTCTTCCAGCGTCCACTCAGCCCTGGACAGTTCGGTGTTGGCGGTGTGGACCACAAAGTAGTGCTCGACGGCCGACACCGTTTCACCGCTGGGCAGCATCAGCGCAAATCGGCGATCCGCGATGGGCGCTGCAACGGCCTGCAACTGGATACCGGTTTCCTCGCACAGCTCACGGATGGCAGCAGCCTCGAAAGTCTCCCCCGGTTCGACACCGCCGCCAGGGGTAGCCCAGTAATTTTGACCGGCCAGCGCGCCGTCTTTATGGATGAACCTGAAGAGCAGTACTTCATGCGCGGGGTTGATAACCAGCAGTCGTGCAGCCTTTCGTTCACGCATGGGTCTTCCTTGGGGTCGGAGGTTGATGAGCCTGCAGATACGCCCTCAGCATCAAGGTGGTTTGCTGCTCCAGCGCAGCCTCGAACGCAGGCGCGGCGTTCCCCTCAAGCAGGGTGCGCGCCGGGCCGACGATGGCACTCAGCGAGATCGCCGCGACCAGGCCAGGGTCGTCAAAGTGGGCGTCGGACGCCGTTGCCAGCATGGCTGCAATCGCGCCCACCATGCGCAGGTTGATACGTGCGACCAACTCCGGCCCGCCGCGTTCGGCTGCGATCGCATACAGCGCCTTGGATACCGCCTGTTCGCGCAATTTTGCGGTGAGTAATGCCTTGACCAGGCCGCCCGCCATCTCCGCAACCGACGCGCCTTGAAGCCCGGAGCACGCCAGCTCGACGCTATCGGCCACGCGCACCAGGTGTTTTTCCAGAATGGCGGCGAGCAACGCATCGCGATTTGGGTAGTACTGGTAGAGACTGCCCACCGACATTCCCGCGCGCTCCGCCACCCGCGTAGTGGTGCAGCGCACCAGACCCTGCTGGGTCAAAACCTGAAGGGTTGCCTCATGCAATGCTTCGACGGTTGCCGCAGAGCGTGCTTGAACCGCTGATTTTCTTGGTTTCAATGACGCTTTGACGGTGCTCATGGAATGCGAATTCCAAAATCTGAAGGATCCTTCATATTAGGGCCTTATTCAGTTCAAGCAAGAGCAGCAGTCATGAGCAACCTGGCAAGCAGCGGCACCTTCACCCTTGGCGACCATAAGGTCAACCGCATCGGCTACGGCACAATGCAACTGGCTGGGCCGGGTGTATTCGGCCCGCCCAAGGACCGGGATGCGGCCCTGGCGGTACTGCGTGAGGCCGTCGCAGCCGGTGTGAACCATATCGATACCAGCGATTTCTACGGACCGCACGTCACCAACCAAATTATCCGCGAGGCGCTGCATCCTTACCGGGACGACCTCACGATCGTCACCAAGATCGGCGCCCGTCGCGACGATCAAGGTGGATGGCATGGCGCAGCATCGAAGGCGGAACTGACCAAGGCCGTGCATGACAACTTGCGTAACCTGGGCCTGGACGTGCTGGATGTGGTCAATTTCCGTTGCACCCACAACCTGATGGGCACGGCAGAAGGCTCGATCGCAGCGCCCCTGGCCGCACTCGCCGAACTGCAACAGCAGGGCCTGGTACGCCATATCGGCATCAGCAACGTCACGCCGACGCAAGTGGCCGAAGCCCGTGGCCTGATTGAGTTCGTCTGCGTGCAGAACCTGTACAACATCGCCCACCAACACGACAACGCCTTGATCGATGAGCTGGCCAGGGACGGCATCGCCTATGTACCGTTCTTCCCCCTAGGCGGATTTACCCCGGTCCAATCATCGACACTGACTAACGTTGCCCAGCGCCTGGGCGTAACGCCAAAGCAACTGGCCCTGGCGTGGTTGCTGCGTCGCTCAGCGAATATCCTGCTGATTCCGGGGACCTCATCGGTCGCTCATTTGCGAGAAAACCTCGCCGTAGCCGAACTGGACCTGACGGACGACGTGCTGGCAGAACTGAACGACATCGCAGGGTAAACGCATCAGCCTGCCAGTAATTGCGCGATAGCCTTACGCAGATCCCCATGCACGTCTTCCGCGTACGGCAACGCATTTTTCCAGTCATAAAACCAGACGGGCATCTTGCGCTTGTCATCCGGCTCCGAGGCGTAGCGCGGAAAAATATGGCAATGCAACTCCGGCTCCGAATTGCCCAGGATCTCGTAGTTAATGCGCGACGCACCGCTGGCTTGCAGCACCGCGTCGCCGATGCGCGCCATGTCGAGCAGGTAGATCGCGCGGGCGTCGGCATCCAGGTCGTTCAGGCTGGCGACCACAGGGTCGGGCAATAGCAGGCAGTAGCCAGGCAGGAATTGCACATCGCCCATCACTGCCCAACCTGAGGGCATGCGACAGATGATCTTGTGGTTGGTGCCGTTGCGGGCCTGTTCTACGCGTTCCATGATCAGCGGCATACCCTGTCCTTGCGTTAGGTGAGTGCGGGCTGCATCTTAACCATCGTCGACATTTTCAGCACTGGAAACAGCCCATGCGCATCGCCTGCCTTCATACCGCAGCCAGCAACATCAGCGTCTTCGAAACCGCCGCGAAAGCACTGGGTATCGGCGCTGATGTGCTACGTCATGAAGTGCGCGCCGACCTGTTGGCTGCTGCCGAAAACGCCGGTCATCTAAGCGCCGAGATCTGCGCATCCACCGCATCAGCCCTGCTTGCACTGGCTGAACAGGCCGACGCCGTGGTGCTCACCTGTTCGACCCTGGGCCCGGCCGTTGAAGGTATCTCCAGCAGTGTCCCGATCCTGAGAACAGACGAAGCGCTGGCCGCCTCGGCGGTGCAGGCTGGCGGAAAAATTGCGGTGCTGTGCGCGGTGGAAACCACCCTCGAACCGACCGCGCGGCTGTTTCACAAGGCCGCGCTGCAATCGAACGCGGTCGTCGAAGTGCGGCTGGTTCCGGGGGCATGGCGCTTGTTCAAGACGGGTGACAACGACGGCTACCTGGCGACAATCGCCAAAGCTGCCGATGCCGCCTATCGGGACGGAATGACACGGGTTGCGCTGGGCCAGGCGTCGATGAGCGCGGCCGCCGTGCAGGTAACGGCCGGCCCGCTGCCCCTCACCAGCGCAGCGGCCGGGCTGGCGGCAGCTATGCGGGCCGTTGCCCTCAGTGCGGTTGTGCAACCATTGCACGCCAGGCTTGAACGCTAGGTCGCTCGTTGACCCTGGCCTGCCAGGCGCGCAGGGCTTCACACGTCTGCGGCAGCGGCAATTGCACCAGGTCCGCGAAGATCATGCCGCCGAGTAACGCGATATCGGCCATTGAGAAGGCATCGCCCGCCACAAAGGCGCGGGTCTTGAGCACCTTATCGAAATAGTGCATCCCCCTGACCGCCTTGTCCCGCATGCGCATGCCCCATTCGGCGTTCTGGTAAAGCTCGACCTCAGGCCCAAGCCCAGGGGTGGCATGATGGAAATACACGCTGACCGCATCCATCAATTCAATCTCTGCGCGCTTGGTCATCATGTGGATCAAGCCTTGCTCGGTCGGCGTCCTGCCGGTGAGGGTCGGGTTGCCATCGAGCGTGTCCAGGTACTGGGTGATAGCCGTGCATTCAGCGATGAACGTGCCGTCTTCCAGTTGCAGCACTGGCAGGGTGCCGGAGTAGTTGAGGGCCAGGAACTCAGGTTGTTTGTGCTCCCCTTTCCAGAGGTTGACCGACACGAACTCAACGCGCGGCAACATATTTTTCTCGGCCAGCGCGATACGAACACGCGCTGGATAGGGGCCGTTGTACCAATCATAAATCCGCATCAACTGAGGTTGGGATACGTCGGGTTGTGGTTGTTGGAACGTCATGATCTGCTCGCCTACCTGTCAAATGGTAGGTAAAGACTGAAGGCATTATTTCAAGCCGTCAAGCATTACCTACCAGTTGGCAGGTAAAACCTTATCAGCGTAGAATTCGCCCCTCCCCCCACTGAAGAGCAATCCCCACGTGAGTGAAAATGCCCGCGAAGCGATTCTGGAAGCCGCCAGACTCGCCGCTCAGCACTACGGCTACAGTGGCATCAACTTCCGCAGCATCGGCGAAACGGTGGGGATCAAGAACGCCAGTATCTATTACCACTTCCCGAGCAAAGCCGATCTCGGCGCGGCCGTCGCCAGGCGCTATTGGGAAGACGCCGCCAGCGCCCTCGCGGCGATACGCAGCGAGAACCCGGATCCGCTGCAATGCCTGCGTGCTTATCCGAGCATCTTTCGAAAATCACTCGAAGACGGCAACCGCTTGTGCCTGTCCAGTTTTATGGCGGCCGAATATAAGGACCTGCCGGAGCCGGTGAAGGAAGAGATACTGACGTTTGCCAATATCAACGTAGCCTGGCTGGCGGCGCTGCTTGCCGAGATCGAACCCGGCAATACAGAGGCCTGCGAGCGTCGCGCGCGTGCCATCTACACCGCCATTGCCGGCGCGCAGTTGATTGCCCGCACCCGGGCCGATCTCGGTTTGTACGACGAACTGGTCCAGAGTTATCGGGACGCGGGGCTTATCCCGGCGTGACAAGCTGGAGCCCTGTCGGCGACAGGTAGCGCTCCAGCAATGGCCCCATCGCTGTTGGCCCAACAACACTGCTTGGACAGCTTGTGCTGAATCAACACACGCCTCCTCCCCCAAAAATCCACATATCCCCTTGAAATAAAAGCATTTAATCCTCTGGCATGACGCGTGCAATTGCCTTCGCATACTGACGAAGGATACCCCCATGCCCCAGACACTGCCCCAGGCGCTGTTGCGCCAAGCCCACACCCGAGGGTCGGCGATTGCCTTGCGCTTCAAGCGCCTGGGTATCTGGCACGAGCGCAGCTGGAGCGCGGTGGCGCACGAGGTCAGCCAACTCGCCGCCGCCTTGCATCAGCGCCGCTTCGGGCCTGACGACAACCTGTTGATCCTCAGCCAGGCGCGCCCCGAAGCGTTGCTGCTGGCGCTGGCCGCGCAATGGCTGGGCGCCAGCGTCACGCTGCTCGACCCGGACCGCGACAACCGGGCGCTGCTGGCCGGGCTGCGACCGCGCTTTGTGCTCGTGCAAGACCTGGAAGCGCTGCAACAACTCGGTGAACGCGGGGTGGTGGTGTTTCTTGACGGGCGTGGCCTGAGCCAGTTCGCAGACGCCGATTTGATCGACTATGCCGAGCTGCGTGCCGATGCACCGCCACCCGCCCACGCCCCGCAGCCGAACGACACCGCCTTCGTCTTTCATGCCGACACGTCCCTGCACTTGACCCATGGGCAATTGCTCGCGGGAAGCCGGACGCTGGTCGACCGCGAACACCTCGGCGCCGACGACGAAGCCCTCGCCGCACGGGTGTTTGCCGCCAGCGGGCAGGCACGCTACCTGCTCGCGCCCTGGCTGCACGCCGGCTTTCGGCTGAACTTCCCCGAGGCCCTCGCCACCCGCGACACCGACCGCCGCGAGCTGGGCCCGACCCTGGTGCTGGGCACCCGCGAATCCTATGGGCGCCTGGAGCAATGGGTGCGTGAACGCCTGCCACTGCCGGGCAGCTTCAGCCATCGTTTATACGACTGGGCCATGCAGCCGACCCCCTCCCCCGTGCGCCGCTGGCTGGGCCATTGGCTGGTGCGTCGGCCTTTGCTGGATGTACTGGGCATGAGCCGCCTGCGCGTGCCCTTGCTGGTCGGGCCGCCACTGCATCCGGAAAGTGCCGCCTTCTTTGCGGCCCTGGGCATTCGTCCCGGCCATTGGCAAGAGCCGTCCACCCGCCACGAACCCAGCGACCACTTGCTGTCTCAATCTGCCTGACGAGCCTTCCATGCCCACACCCACTGAAGCGGTATTACTGCGGCTCGATGACATTTCCCTGTCGTTCAAGGGCATCAAGGCCATCACCTCCATCAGTTTCGAGGTCAAGGCCGGTGACATCTGCGGCCTGATCGGCCCCAACGGCGCGGGCAAAAGTTCGCTGCTCAACGTGATCAACGGGGTCTACCACCCCCAGGGCGGCAGCATCCGCTACGCCGGCCAGACCCGGCGGCGCATGCGCGCGCACCAGGCGGCCGAAGGCGGGATTGCGCGGACCTTCCAGAATATCGCGCTGTTCAAGGGCATGAGCGTGCTCGACAACGTGCTCACCGGGCGCAACCTCAAGCGCCGCAGCAGTTGGCTGGAACAGATGCTGCGCCTGGGCCGCGCGCCACGGGAGGACGACGTCCACCGCCTGCACGCGGAAAAGGTGATTGCCTTCCTGCAGATCCATCCCTGGCGCCACGTGCTGGTCGGCACCCTGCCCTATGGCCTGCAAAAACGTGTCGAGCTGGCCCGCGCCCTGGCCGCCGAACCGACCCTGCTGTTGCTGGATGAACCCATGGCCGGCATGAACGCCCAGGAGAAAGCCCAGATGAGCCAGTTCATCCGCGACATCAACCGCGAGTTCGGCACCACCGTGGTGCTGATCGAACACGACATCGGCGTGGTCATGGGCTTGTGCGACCACGTGGTGGTCCTCGACTACGGTCGCAAGATCGGCGACGGCACCCCGCAACAGGTGCGCGCCAACCCCGATGTCATCGCCGCCTACCTGGGTACCTGAACATGGAATTTTTCTTCGAAGTGCTGATCGGCGGGCTGCTGGCGGGCGTGATGTATGCCCTGGTGGCGATTGGTTTTGTGCTGATCTACAAGGCCTCCGGCGTGTTCAATTTTGCCCAGGGCGCCATGGTGCTGTTCGCCGCGCTGACGTTTGTCAGCCTGTTGGAGCGCGGCTTCCCGTTTGCCTGGGCGTTCCTGATCACCCTGGCGAGCATGGTGGTACTGGCGCTGCTGATCGAAAAAGTGGTGCTGCGGCCCTTGGTCAATCGTCCACCGATCATCCTCTTCATGGCCACCCTCGGGCTGTCCTACCTGATCGAGGGCTTTGCGCAGTTCCTGTGGGGTGCGCAGGTGCACGGGCTCGACCTGGGCATCGCCGACGAGCCGCTGGAAATCCGCGGCATGCTGCTTTCGCAATTCGACCTGTTTGCCGCCGGCACCGCCGCCGCGCTGGTGATCGTGCTGTCGCTGCTGTTCAACAAGACCCGGGCGGGCCTGTCGTTGCGTGCGGTGGCCGATGACCCGCTGGCGTCCATGGCCATCGGTATTCGCCTGCCGCGCATCTGGGCGTTGGTGTGGGCGGTGGCCGGGTTCGTCGGGCTGGTGGCCGGGTTGCTCTGGGGCGCACGCCTGGGGGTGCAGTTCTCGCTCTCGCTGGTGGTGCTCAAGGCGCTGCCGGTGCTGATCATCGGCGGGTTCTCGTCCATCGGCGGGGCGATTGTCGGTGGCTTGATCATCGGCGCAGCGGAGAAGATCGCCGAGATCTACCTCGGCCCGATCATCGGCAGCGGCATCGAGAACTGGGTGCCCTACGTCCTCGCCTTGCTGTTCCTGCTGGTGCGGCCTGCCGGGTTGTTCGGCGAGCGCGCCATCGAACGGGTTTGATTGTCCTTGGGGAAATGCCTGCATGTTGTATCAAGAAGTCGGTCAAATCAGCACCTCCTACGCGGCCGAGCGCCGCACCTTTCGCCTGCGCCAGGACCGCGTCGCGCTGTGGCTGCTGCTGGGCGTGGCGTTTTTTGCGGTGCCC
The DNA here is from genome assembly GCF_005233485.1 of Pseudomonas sp. CFBP13509. Lineage (NCBI taxonomy): Bacteria > Pseudomonadati > Pseudomonadota > Gammaproteobacteria > Pseudomonadales > Pseudomonadaceae > Pseudomonas > Pseudomonas sp. CFBP13509. Next base: position 235,767 of record NZ_QGAA01000011.1, on the reverse strand, counting down.
TGGCTGGGCAATGACTACTGGTTCAGCGCAATCCTGGTGCCGCTGCTGGTGCTGTCGCTGGCAGGGCTTGGGCTCAACCTGCTGACGGGCTACGCCGGGCAACTTTCACTCGGCTCGGCGGCGTTCATGGCGGTGGGCGCGTTTGCCGCCTACAACCTGCAGTTGCGGGTGCCCGGCCTGCCGCTGCTGGTGAGCTTTGCCCTGGGTGGCGTGATCGCCGCCGCGGTGGCGGTGTTCTTCGGCTTGCCGAGCCTGCGCATCAAGGGCTTTTACCTGCTGGTGGCGACCCTGGCCGCGCAGTTCGTGGTGGAGTGGGTGCTCACCCGCTTCAGCTGGTTTACCAACGACAACGCCTCGGGCGTGATCACCTCACCGCCGCTGCTGATTGCCGGGCTGGATTTCAGCTCACCGCGTGGCCGCTACGTGCTGACGCTGGCCGTGGTGGTGACGCTGTTCTGGCTGGGCAAGAACCTGGTGCGCAGCGAACTGGGCCGCAACTGGATGGCAGTGCGCGACATGGACACCGCCGCTGCCGTCATCGGCATTCGCCTGTTGAAGGCCAAGCTGCTGGCGTTTGCCATCAGCGGCTTCTATCTGGGCATCGCCGGTTCACTGTGGGCGTTCGCCTACCTGGGCACGGTCGAGCCCCACGGCTTTGACCTGAGCCGCTCGTTCCAGGTGCTGTTCATCATCATTATCGGCGGCCTGGGCAGCGTGCTCGGCAACGTCCTTGGCGCGGCATTCATCGTGTTGTTCCCGATCCTGCTGGCCAATCTCTTCGCGCTGTTGCCCGCTGGACTGATGGATGCCGGACAGCTGGAGAACATCCAGAAGATGCTGTTTGGCGCGCTGATCATCGCGTTTTTGATCAAGGAACCGGAGGGGCTGGCCCGTCTGTGGCAGCGCTTTCGTCAACGGGCCAGGGTTTGGCCGCTGCGTTACTGAACTCAATAACCCCCCAGGAATGACCTCCATGACACACCGCTTATCGCTGCGCCGCCTGGCCTTGGGCCTGGCCCTGATCACCGCCGGGCTCACGGCCGGCGCCCAGGCTGCCAACGAACAATACTTCCCGTTGCAGAGCTACCGGGTCGGCCCGTACGCCGCCGGTGGCACCGGTTTCTTCGGGGGCTTTATCGACTACCTGCAATACATCAATGCCAAGGGCGGGGTGAACGGCGTCAAGCTGACCTGGAGCGAGTGCGAGACCGAGTACGTGGTGGAAAAAGGCGTCGAATGCTACGAGCGCCTCAAGGGTGGGCTCAACGGTGCACCGGCCGCCGCCACCAACCCGCTGTCAGTCGGCATCGCCTATGCCACCCTGGACCGCTCCACCACCGACAAACTGCCGCTGATCACCATCAACCATGGCCGCACCGATTCCACCGATGGCAGCGTGTTCCCCTACGTGTTCCCGCTGCAGCTCAACCCCTATTCGGAAGTCTCGGCGATCATCAACTACATCGGCCAACGCGAAGGCGGCGCCGACAAGCTCAAGGGCAAGAAAATCGCCGTGCTCTACCACGGCTCGCCCTACGGCAAGGAAACCAATGGCGTGCTCGAAACCCTGGCGAAAAACGCCGGCTTCGAACTGACCCTGCTGGAAGTGCCGCACCCCGGCAACGAGCAGCAATCGCAGTGGCTGAACATCCGGCGTCTCAAGCCTGACTGGGTGATCCTGCGCGGCTGGGGTGTGATGAACCCGGTGGCGCTCAAGTCCGCGCAGAAAGTCGGCTACCCGGCCGATCACATCATCGGCAATATCTGGAGCAACTCCGAAGAAGACGTGGTACCGGCCGGTGCCGCCGCCAAAGGCTTTATCTCGATCACCACCCACCCGTCGGGCACCGACTTCCCGGTGCTGCAAGGTATCCAGCAAAGCGTGGTAGACGCCGGCAAGGGCAACCTGGCCGACCCCAAGCGTTTCGGCACCGTGTATTACAACCTGGGCGTGGTCAACGGCATTCTCAACGTCGAAGCGCTGCGCCTGGCCCAGGAAAAATACGGGCAAAAACCACTGACCGGCGAGCAGGTACGCTGGGGCTTCGAACACCTGAACCTCGACGACGCACGCCTGCAGGCGCTGGGCGCCAAGGGCCTGGTGCAACCGCTGAAACTCTCCTGCGCCGACCACGAAGGCGGCGGCGCCGTACGCTTCCAGCAATGGGACGGCCAGCGCTGGAACCTGATCAGCGACTGGGTACAAGCCGACCGCGCCTTGCTGCGGCCGATCATCGAAGCCTCAGCGGCCCAGTACGCCAAGGAGAAAGGCATCACGCCACGAGATTGCAGCAAAGAGCAGTAAAACGACCCAACTGTGGGAGGGGGCTTGCTCCCGATAGCGGAGTGTCAGTCAACTGATTCATTAGCTGATCCACCGTCATCGGGAGCAAGCCCCCTCCCACATTCAGACCGAGGCGTGTCAGCCCATGCCTACTTCCAACACGCGACTTTTGGCTACCGCCCATGCGACCGAAATCTGCCGGATGTAAACGGCTCAACTGTGGGAGGGGGCTTGCTCCCGATAGCGGAGTGTCAGTCAACTGATTTATTAGCTGATCTACCGTCATCGGGAGCAAGCCCCCTCCCACATTCAGACCGAGGTGTGTCAGCCCATGCCTACTTCCAACACACGACTTTTGGCTACCGCCCATGCGACCGAAATCTGCCGGATGTAAACAGCTCAACTGTGGGAGGGGGCTTGCTCCCGATAGCGGAGTGTCAGTCAACTGATTCATTAGCTGATCCACCGTCATCGGGAGCAAGCCCCCTCCCACATTCAGACCGAGGCGTGTCAGCCCAGACCTACTTCCAACACGCGACTTTTGGCTACCGCCCATGCGACCGAAATCTGCCGGATGTAAACAGCTCAACTGTGGGAGGGGGCTTGCTCCCGATAACGGAGTGTCAGTCAACTGATTCATTAGCTGATCTACCGTCATCGGGAGCAAGCCCCCTCCCACATTCAGACCGAGGCGTGTCAGCCCAGACCTATTTCCACCACTCCAGCATTCAACCGCACCGGCCATACCCGCAAACGCTGGTGCGGTGCCTCCAGGCATTGGCCGTCTTCCAAACGGTAATGCTGCTTATAGATCGGCGCGGCCACCACCAGGTCGCCCTTGATGCTGCCGACCAGCCCGCGTCCGATCACATTCGCGCCGGATTCCGGGTCGTGGTTGTCGATGGCGTACAGCGTCTGGTCCTGGGCGTCGGGCAGGTAGAACAGTGCGACTTGGGCACCGTCCAGCCACACCACGACGCCGGAATTACTCACCAGGTCGGTCTCGTTGCACACGCTTTTCCAGGTGGCAAGGTTGCGCTGCGTGTTGGACTGGCTCATCAGGCAAGCTCCTCGGTGACGGCAATCAGGTTGAGTTCGGCGGCCATGATCGGCCGACGCTGGCCGCGTTCCTGGACAAAGTGGATGTCCGGGTCGGGGCGTTTGTCGTTGACGAAGGTGCGGAAGCGCTTGAGTTTTTCCGGGTCCTTGAGGGCGTTGGCCCACTCGCATTCGTAGCGGTCGACCACCCGTTGCATCTGCGCTTCGAGCTCGGCGCCCAGGCCCAGGCTGTCGTGCAGGATCACGTCCTTGAGGAAATCCAGGCCGCCTTCCAGGCTTTCGCGCCAGACCGAGGTGCGTTGCAATTTGTCGGCGGTGCGGATGTAGAACATCAGGAAGCGGTCGATGTACTGGATCAGCGTGGCGTCATCCAGGTCGGTGGCGAACAGTTCGGCGTGGCGTGGGCGCATGCCGCCGTTGCCGGCGATGTAGAGGTTCCAGCCCTTCTCGGTGGCGATCACGCCCACGTCCTTGCTCTGGGCTTCGGCGCATTCGCGGGTGCAGCCGGATACCGCGAACTTGAGCTTGTGCGGCGAACGCAGGCCCTTGTAGCGGTCCTCGATCAGCAGCGCCATTTTCACGCTGTCCTGCACACCGTAGCGGCACCAGGTGCTGCCCACGCAGGACTTCACCGTGCGCGTGGACTTGCCATAGGCGTGGCCGGTTTCAAACCCGGCCGCGATCAGCTCGGCCCAGATGTCCGGCAACTCGTGCAGTTGCGCGCCAAACAGGTCGATGCGCTGGCCGCCGGTGATCTTGGTGTAGAGGTCGTATTTCTTCGCCACTTCGCCAATCACGATCAACTTGTCGGCGGTGATCTCGCCGCCCGGAATACGCGGCACCACCGAGTAGGTGCCGTTTTTCTGCATGTTGGCCATGAAGGTATCGTTGGTGTCCTGCAACGGCACCAGGGACGCGTCCATGATCGGCTGGTTCCAGCACGAGGCCAGGATCGACCCCACCGCCGGTTTGCACACATCGCAGCCGGTGTGGCCACGGCCGTGCTTGGCCAGCAGTTCTTCAAACGTGAGCACCCCTTCCACGCGCACCAGGGCATACAACTCCTGGCGGGTATAGGCGAAGTGTTCGCACAGGCTTTTGTCGACGCTGACGCCGCGAGCAATCAGCTCGTGCTCGAACACCTGCTTGAGCAAGCCGGCACACCCACCGCAACCGGTGCAGGCCTTGGTCTGCGACTTGAGCAGGCCGAGGTCGCTGCACCCGCCGTCGATGGCCGAGCAGATCGCGCCCTTGTTGACGTTGTGGCACGAGCACACCGTGGCCGAGTCCGGCAAGGCGCCTGGGCCGAGGGTCGGTGCGCCGCTGGACGATGGCAGGATCAGGCTCGCCGGTTCGGCCGGCAGCGCGATGCTGTTCTGCATGTATTGCAGCAAGGTGTCGTAGTAGCTGTTGTCGCCGACCAGCACCGCGCCGATCACGTGTTTGCCGCTCGCATCCACCACCAGGCGTCGATAGCTGGCGCTCGCCTCGTCGATGAACTGGTAGCTGCGCGCACCCGGTGTGTGGGCGTGGGCGTCGCCGATGGAGCCCACGTCCACGCCCAGCAGCTTGAGCTTGGTGGACATGTCGGCGCCGACAAAGGGCTCAGCGCTGTGCTCGCACAACAGCGCGGCGACGCCACGGGCCATTTGGTAACCCGGCGCAACCAGGCCGAACAGGCTGCCGTTCCAGGAGGCGCATTCGCCAATCGCGTAGATATTGGGATCGCAGCTCAAGCACTCGTCGTTGATCACCACGCCGCCGCGCGGGCCAATCTCCAGGCCGGCCTGGCGAGCCAGGGCATCCTGGGCGCGGATCCCGGCGGAGAACACGATCAGGTCGGTCTCCAGGAACTCGTCATTGGCAAAGTTCATGCGGTAGCGGTACTGCTCGCCGGCACTGATCGATTGGGTGGCGCGGGACAGATGCACACCGACGCCCAGCCGCTCGATCTGGGCCTTGAGCGCAAGGCCGCCGAAATCATCCAGTTGCACTGGCATCAGGCGCGGCGCGAATTCCACCACATGGGCTTCCAGGCCCAGGCTTTTCAGGGCGTTGGCGGCTTCCAGGCCGAGCAGGCCACCGCCCACCACCACACCACGGCGCGCATTGGCGGCAGCGGCACGGATGGCGTCGAGGTCTTCGAGGGTGCGATACACCAGGCGCGAGTCGCCTTCGGCGCCCTCGATCGGCGGCACGAACGGATAGGAACCGGTGGCCAGCACCAGCTTGTCGTAGCCCACGCAGCCCTGGGCGGTGATCACTTCACAGCGTTCGCGATCGATCTCCAGCACCGGTACGCCCAGGTGCAGGGTGACACCCGGCGTCTGGTACAACGCGGCGTCCGACAACGCCAGGGACTCGGCATCGCGGCCGGTGAAATACTCGGAAAGATGCACGCGGTCATAGGCACGCATCGGCTCTTCGCTGAACACGTGCAACCGGTAGTGATCCAGCGCGCCGCGTTCGATCAATTGCTCCACGCAATGGTGGCCGACCATGCCATTGCCGACGACGATCAGGGTTTTCATCTGTTTGTTCATAGCAAGCACCCGACAACGTTCATCACGGTTTAAAAAGCAAAAAAAAACGCCTGAAACCTTGCGGTTCCAGGCGCCTTTGCCTGTTCTTATGCGGGATCGGATCGGCGACTGCGCCGGATCTACCGCTTTATGCCCCTGTTGTCGATCGTCGTTGACCGAGGTGGGTTGAGGGGGGAGCTTGCAGGGTCTGTGCCAATTGGTCGCGAGCCTTACTGCGACGCCTTCTAGCGGCACTCATCGAGTCTGAATGCTCACTTCAGCGCCTCCAACTGGTGCATCCCGCGACAAAAAAGTGCATTCCCGGATAAAAATCAAAGGGTCACAGAAGAGCGGGCTTATTGTGGTGAGCGGGCTTGCCCCGCGCTGGGTGGCGAAGCCGCCCCATCACTGCCACAGCTTACTTCCTGTAAGGACTGAGGCGCCTGGGTTTAGGGCTGCTACGCAGCCCAGCGCGGGGCAAGCCCGCTCACCACAGCAAGCCCGCTCACCACAGCAAGCCCACTCACCACAGCAAGCCCACTCACCACAGCAAGCCCACTCACCACTGTAAGCCCACTCACCACAACAAGCTGGCTTGCCACAATTTGCCCATGCTTAAGAAATTGGCGCGTGACTTGCTAGGAACACACACAGAGCAGTCAACGCTGATTGCCCATTCACGACAAAGGCGCCGTGCAATCCCCGTTTCCAACGGAGGGTTGCAGGGCGCTTTTTTGTTGGCGGGCAGAAAAAGTTTCGAGGGTGACGGATGGCAAACCAAAGCGTACGCAGTGTGTGTCCCTATTGTGGTGTGGGCTGCGGCATCATCATGCAGGTCGAGCACAATAAGGTGGTCAAGGTCATCGGTGACAAGGCCCACCCCACCAACTTCGGCCGCCTGTGCACCAAAGGCACCACCTGCGGGCAGGCCATCGCCGAGTCCGGGCGGATGGAAAACGCCTACCTGCGCGAGAAGCGTGACCACGACCCGGTGCGCATCGCCATGGACACCGCCATCAGCGAAACCGCCGGGCGCCTGCGCGGCATCCTCGACAGCCACGGGCCGGATGCCCTGTCCTTTTACGTCTCCGGGCAAATGTCCCTGGAAGCCCAGTACCTGATCAATAAACTGGCCAAGGGCTTTGTGCGCACCAACAACGTCGAGTCCAACTCGCGGCTGTGCATGGCCAGCGCCGGCAGCGGCTACAAGCTTTCCCTCGGTTCCGATGGGCCGCCGGGCTCCTATGAAGACTTCGACCGCGCCGACCTGTTCTTCGTGATCGGCGCCAATATGGCCGACTGTCACCCGATCCTGTTCCTGCGCATGATGGACCGGGTCAAGGCCGGGGCGAAGCTGATCGTGGTCGATCCACGGCGCAGCGCCACCGCCGACAAAGCCGACCTGTACCTGCCGATCAAACCGGGCACCGACCTCGCCCTGCTCAATGGCCTGTTGCACCTGCTGGTCAAGAACGGCCACACCGACCCGGCCTTTATTGCCGCGTTCACCGAGGGCTGGGAGGCCATGCCCGGCTTTCTCGAGGACTACCCGCCGCACACGGTCGCCGAGATCACCGGCCTGGCCGAAGCAGACATCCGCCAGGCTGCCGACTGGATAGGCGCGGCTGCCGAGTGGATGAGCTGCTGGACCATGGGCCTCAACCAAAGCACCCACGGCACCTGGAACACCAACGCCCTGTGCAACCTGCACCTGGCCACCGGCGCCATCTGCCGCCCCGGCAGCGGGCCGTTTTCCCTCACTGGCCAACCCAATGCCATGGGCGGCCGTGAGATGGGCTACATGGGCCCGGGCCTGCCGGGGCAGCGCTCGGTGCTGGTAGAAGCCGACCGCGCATTTATCGAAGACCTCTGGCAGATCCCCCCAGGCAGCCTGCCGCGCCAGGTCGGCGGCGGCACCGTGGCGATGTTCGAGCAGATGAGCGCGGGGCAGATCAAGGCCTGCTGGATCATCTGCACCAACCCGGTGGCCAGCGCGCCCAATCGCCGCAAGGTCATCGAAGGCCTGCAAGCCGCCGAACTGGTGATCACCCAGGACGCCTTCCTCGACACCGAGACCAACCGCTACGCCGACATCCTGCTGCCCGGCGCGCTGTGGGCCGAGGCCGAAGGGGTGATGATCAACTCCGAGCGCAACCTGACCCTGATGCAAAAAGCCGTCGAACCACCGGGCCAGACCTTGCCCGACTGGCAAATCATCGCCAGGGTCGCGTGCGAGATGGGCTTCGCCGACGCCTTCACCTACGCCAGCGCCGCCGAGGTTTTCGACGAGATCAAGCGCGCCTGGAACCCCAAGACCGGCTATGACATTCGCGGCGCCAGCCATGCACGGCTGCGCGAACAACCGCTGCAATGGCCCTGCTCTTCAGAGGCTGGTGCGGAGCGCAACCCGATCCGCTACCTGAATACAGGCACGCTCAGATTCGCCACCGAAAATGGCAAAGGCCAGTTCCTCGCGCGCCCGCATAGGCCGCCGGCGGAGATGCCCGACGCTGCCTTCCCGTTCGTACTCAACACCGGCCGTTTGCAACACCAGTGGCACACCCTGACCAAGACCGGCAAGGTCGCCACGCTGAACAAACTCAACCCCGGCCCCTTCGTCGAACTGCACCCTGAAGACGCCGCCAGCCTCGGCATCAAGGACAAGGACCGCGTGGAAGTGCGCTCCCAGCGCGGGCGTGCCGTGCTGCCTGCGGTGGTCACCGACCGCGTGCGCCCGGGCAATTGTTTTGCGCCCTTCCACTGGAACGATGTGTTTGGCGAACACCTGGCGATCAACGCGGTGACCAACGACGCGGTCGATCCGATTTCCCTGCAGCCCGAGTTCAAGTTCTGTGCCGTGGCCTTGGCCCGAGTCGAGTTGATCGATCATCAGTTTCTCGATAGGCCGGCCACCAATGACCTTTCCCCCTTAGCAGAGGACCTCGCCATGTCGCGCCTCGACGCCTTCGCCGATATTGCCGGCATCCGCAACGTGCCGGCCCCCTCATTGAGCGACAGCGAACGCACTTACCTCGCAGGTTTCCTCAGCGGCCTGCGCTCCGACGCCGGGCGCCAGGCAGCCGGTGTACCGGTGATGCCAAGCCATGCGCCGCTGGCCAGGGACACCCGACTGTGGCTCGACGGTTTGCTCGGCGGGCTGTTCAGCCGTGCAGAAGCCAGCGCCGTCGCAGCACCGCCCTCCCCGGCCGTTACCCTGTTATGGGCCTCGCAGACCGGTAACGCCGAAGCCCTCGCCGAGCGATTCGCCAAGCGCTTGCGCGACGCCGGTATCAGCGTCGAGCTCAGCGCGATGGCGGATTTCCCGGCCAGCAAACTGGCGAGCACACAAAACCTGGCGCTGATCAGCAGCACCTTCGGCGACGGCGACCCGCCGGACAACGGCGAAGGCTTCTGGCACAGCCTCAGCACCGCCGAGATGCGCCTGGAGTCGCTGCGTTTTGCGGTACTGGCCCTGGGCGATCCGAATTACGACCAGTTTTGCAAGCACGGCCAGCGACTCGACCAGCGCTTGCTGGAGTTGGGCGCCACCCGCCTGCTTGAACGTGTCGACTGCGACACCGAATTCGAAGAGCGCGCCGATGCGTGGCTGGCCCGATTCCAACAGACCCTCCACCCGGCAAAGCCCGTAGCCCCGGTAACGCCCGCCACACCCGCAGGCAAAACCAAACTGCATGGCTCACGGCTGCTGCTCAACCGGCACCTGAACCCGCAGAGCACCCACAAGGAAACCCGCCAGTTCGCCTTGGACCTGACCGACTCCGGGCTGAGTTATGAAGCCGGTGATGCCCTGGGCGTCATGCCGCGCAACTGCCCGGAATTGGTCAGCGAACTGCTCGACCTGACGCGCCTGGATCCCGCTGCCAGCGTGAACATCGACACCTTCGGCGATGTACCGCTGCACCAGGCACTGACCCAGCGTTTCGAAATTGCCCGGCCCAGCAGCGACACCCTGGCCTTTATCGCCGAGCGCAGTGCCAACCCAGGCCTTAAGCGCCTGCTGAGCCCCGAGCACAAGACCGAACTGCAGGCTTGGCTGTGGGGCCGGCAACTGGTGGATGTGTTGCACGAATACCCCATCGATTGCTCGGCGGACGAACTGCTCGGCACCCTCAAGCGCCTGCAACCACGTTTGTATTCAATCGCCTCCAGCGCCAAGGCCTACCCGCAGGAAGTGCACCTCACCGTGGCCGCCGTGCGCTATGGCAAGCGCAAGGGCGTATCCTCGACCTTCCTCGCCGACCGCGCCGCAGACAGCGAGGTGCCGTTGTTCGTGCAGCCGTCCAAGCACTTCCGCACACCGGCCGACGGCGACGTGCCGATGATCATGATCGGCCCCGGCACCGGTGTGGCGCCGTTCCGCGCGTTTTTGCAGGAACGTCGGGCCCAGGGACACCAGGGCCGCAACTGGCTGTTCTTCGGCGAGCAGCACGCGGCCAGCGACTTCTATTATCAGAATGAACTGCAAGGCATGCAGCGCGACGGCCTGCTCACCCACCTGAGCCTGGCGTTCTCCCGTGACCAGGCGCAAAAGATCTACGTACAGGACCGCCTCCACGAACAGGGGGCCGAGCTGTGGCACTGGTTGCAGGACGGCGCCAAGCTGTATATCTGCGGGGACGCCAGCCATATGGCCAAGGACGTCGACCAGGCATTGCGCCAGGTCGCGCAAACCCACGGCGGGCTTGGTGTTGAGGGCGCCGTGGAGTACTGGCGCCAGTTGAGCGAACAGAAGCGCTATCTGCGTGATGTCTACTGATTGGATACAGAACAATAAGCACTTTGTATTGTGTACAAAAAACCCTAAAGATTTGCCGGTATCAGGCCGAAACAGCGGTGATAGCAAATCGCCGCGCTCTTTTTCCGGAACGAGACGGTTTGACCGCCCCCTACGCTGATGGTCGTCTCGATGAAAATAAAAAATAAGCTGGTGCTGGCTTTTGTCTCGGTCGCGTTTATCCCGGTAAGCCTGGTGGCGGTCATCTCCGTGATGAACACACGGACCCAGGCCGTTGACCAGTTTATCGATGGCAGCACCCGGGAAATCCGCCAGATCGATGGCAATATCCGCCAGTTCTTCGACGGCACGCAGCAGAACGTCGATCAAATGGCCATGGATCCTGTGTACACCTCCGTGGAAACGCTGAAGAACTACCAGCCCGCCGACGCCGCCAGCCAACCGATGCCAGCAGCGGCACAAGCGGTCATCGAGCGCTTTGCGCGCTTTGGCGCCACGCACCCGGCAGCCGCCATCCTCTCCATCGGCCTGGAAGACGGTACCTACGCCAAATGGCCGGATGACCCGCAGCTGGCCAAGTACGACCCACGCACGCGCCCCTGGTACAAGGCCGCGATGGCCAGCCCCGGCAAGACCGTGCGCACGCCGGCTTACTACTACGACAAAGACGATGTGGCGCTGGTGGGCACTGCCCGGGCGTTGCTGGATAACGCCGGCAAAGCCAAGGGCGTGTTCGTGGTCAGCGTGTCGCTGAAGAACCTCACCGAACTGGTCAAGAGCATCAAGCTCGGCGAAAGCGGCTACGTGATGCTGATCGAAGACGGCGTGGTGCTGGTCGACCCGCGCGACGCCGCTCACAGTTTCAAGCCGCTCAAGGACCTGGGTGCCGCCTATGCGCACCTGGCCGAGACGTCCCAGGGTTCTACCGAGGTGGAAATCAACGGCGTGCGCTACATGGCCAACGTGTGGACCTCTCCCGGCCTGGGCTGGCGCTATATCGGCCTGATCGAACACCGCGAAGTCATGGCCGAAGCCACGCGTATGACCTACCTCACCGCCGTCATCGTCGGCGTGCTGGTGCTGATCTTCGGTGTGCTCGCAGCGGCGTTTTCCAAAGTGATCGTCAAGCCCATCGGCCAGGTCAGTACCGGTTTGCAGTCGATTGCCGAGGGTGAAGGCGACCTGCGCCACGAACTGCAGGTGCAGGGCAAGGATGAAACCGCCGAACTCGCCGGCTGGTTCAACAAGTTCCTCGCCGCCATCCGCCAGTTGATCCAGCACATCGGCGCGGCGTCGGCCAATTTGCACAACGCCTCCAAGGTCAACAGCGAAGTGGCGCACAACATGAACGAAGCCGCAGGGCGCCAGCGCGAGGCTGTGGAACTGGTGTCCACCGCGTTCAACGAAATGGTCGCCACCGCCAACGAAGTCGCCCGCTCCTGCAGCAGTGCGGCAGAGTCGGCGGAGAACGGCCATCGCCGGGTGGCCGAGGGCAAGCAGCAGATCGAAGTCACCACCGATAACGTCAACCGCCTGGGCCGCCGCCTGACCGAATCGTCCGACGCCATGGTCGAACTCGAAGCCGGCAGCCGCAGCATCAACCAGATCATCGGCACCATTCGCGCGATTGCCGAACAGACCAACCTGCTGGCACTCAATGCCGCCATCGAGGCCGCCCGTGCCGGCGACCAGGGCCGTGGTTTTGCGGTGGTCGCCGACGAGGTGCGCGCGTTGGCCAAGCGCACCTCCGACTCCACCGGCGAGATCGAGCACCTGCTCGGCACCCTGGAAAACAAGACCCAGGAAGTCACGCAAAAAATGGGCAGTTGCCTGGACCTGTCACGGGCCAGTGTGTCGTCCATCGAAAGCGCGCGCGACAGCTTTGAAGGCATCCAGCTGTCGGTCAACGAGATCCGCGACCAGAACCTGCAAATCTCCGCCGCCGCCGAGGAGCAACACAGTGTGGCCGAAGAGATCAACCGGCATATCCAGCAGATCTACGACGAGGCGCGCCTGGTGGAAAGCCTGGCCAACTCGGCGCAGGACGACTCGGGGCGCCTGTCAAATCTGTCGGATGAGTTGAATGGTTTGGTGGGGCGCTTCAAGTCCTGATGATTGTCGCCAACTGATCATCCGCCTCCCCCCGTAGCAGCTGCCGAGCGCAAGCGAGGCTGCGTCGGACGCACTGCCGATTCAAGCCCGAGCCGCGACCGACGCAGCCTCGCCAAAGCTCGACAGCTGCTACGAATGCCAACCCCATCAAGGCCCCCCCCGTAGCAGCTGCCGAGCGCAAGCGAGGCTGCGTCGGACGCACTGCCGATTCAAGCCCGAGCCGCGACCGACGCAGCCTCGCCAAGGCTCGACAGCTGCTACGAATACCNCCGAGCCGCGACCGACGCAGCCTCGCCAAGGCTCGACAGCTGCTACGAATACCAACCCCTCAAGGCCTCACCCCCGTAGCAGCTGCCGAGCGCAAGCGAGGCTGCGTCGGACGCACTGCCGATTCAAGCCCGAGCCGCGACCGACGCAGCCTCGCCAAGGCTCGACAGCTGCTACGAATGCCAACCCCATCAAGGCCTCCCCCCCCGTAGCAGCTGCCGAGCGCAAGCGAGGCTGCGTCAGGCGCGCTGCCGATTCAAGCTCGAGCCGCGACCGACGCAGCCTCGCCGGGGCTCGACAGCTGCTAGGGGGTTTTACGCGGTGCTGGATAAGACGGTATCTACGATGGGTGAAGCCATCCAATCCAGAAAAGCTCGAAGCCGCGTGGTGAAGTTTTCCATCGTGGCGCCAGGGTTCCTGGCCTCAAAGAGAAAGAACGCAAGGTGAGTGACCCGCTGCGGATACCCCCGGACGAACATCGCCACATGCTCTTCGAGGGTGCGCGGCCATGTCGACGCATCTTCCGAAAGCAATACATGGGTGGACCTGATCAGCTTGCGTGAAGCCTCGCGCTGCAAGCTAAGGCGCTGCGTTTCGGTGTCGGCGCACGCGATGCGCGTGAGGTACGCGCTCAATACGGCGTGAAAATCACCATTTACCGCCAGCGCGATGTCACGGGATGGCCGAAACCGTTCGAAATGCACTGACAGATCATTGCCCCACAGGCAGCGGCACTGGTGTTTGAGCCAGAAGCCCCACCCGTTGCGGTTTTCCGCCGCCAGTACTTGCGCGCGGTGGCCGATATCGAAATCCACCTTGGTGACAAGGGGATGCCGCTGCTCCAGTGCACAGCGGACTGCCTCCAGTCGGGCCAATAGCTCCGCCGTTGCCGGCTCGCGCAGCACCAGGGTGAGGTCGAGGTCGGAAACACCGGGAATGGCGTCGCCCCTTGCGACACTGCCGTAGAGATAGAGGCCGTCCAGGCCCAGGTCGTCCCTCGAGAGCGACGCGCAGACGTCCGCCAGCAACGGTTGGTATTCACGCTGCACGGGGGTGTCGGGGACGGTGAGGATAAAACCGTCCGCGTCGATGCCCGCAGAAGGCGTACTCATGGGCGATGCACCTCGATCACCAGCCCTTCCGCCTCGCTCGGCACGCAGAAATGCCGGGTGATCAAGTCGAACTCGGCATCCGTCGCCGCGAAATCATGATCGCCCCGGGCATTGCGCGCATGCAGCCTTGCGCGGCAGGTGGCGTCGTCCAGCTCGAGGTAATGCAGGCGGTGCGGCACCTTGGCGGCCTGCGCCAACCCCAGCAGCCATTCGCGATTGGCCAGGGTATTGGCGGGAAAATCCAGCACCACATTGACGCCGGATTCAAGCAGGTTGATCACCAACGGGCCCAACACCCCGCGAATACGCTGGGCACAGCGCAGGTAGTCGGCGATCGAGAGGATTTCACCGGGGTACAACTGGGCGAGCCAGGTGTCTTCGCTGAGCAGGATGGCGGCGTGTTCGGCCACCAGGGTCTTGGCCAGTGTTGACTTGCCCGAGGCGATCTTGCCGCACAGCAGGTGCAGGGTTGGCATGGGGACGGCTCCTTATGTGAAGCCCTGAGCATGCCAGCTTTCAGGCTGTTCTTAATATTTCGACACGAATTATGCTGAACTATCTGATACGTAAGGCGTTCATTTTCTATGCGCAGCCCCGACCAGGGGCGTTGTACAACAAGGAGCCGCCTTACCATGACAACCCTTCCCGCCTACCGATACACGCCGGGGCCGCTGCATGCGACCTTGCTGGCCGGCACCGTGCCGCTGTTTCTGGGTGCCTTGCTCAGCGACATTGCCTACACCCAGACCTACCAGATTCAATGGGCCAACTTTGCGTCCTGGTTGATTGCCGGTGCTCTGGTGTTCTGTGGGCTCGCGTTCCTGTTTGCGCTGGTCAACCTGCTTCGCGCCGAGCGCAAGGCGGGGCAACCCACGCGGTATGTCCTGCTGCTGTTAGCCACCTGGGTATTAGGGCTGGTCAATGCCTTTCAACATGCCAAGGATGCCTACGCCTCAATGCCTGCCGGGCTGATCATGTCGGCCGTCGTCTTGCTGCTGACACTGGCGGCCACCTGGACCGGCCTGCGCTCGGGAGGTGCCAAATGAAAACGTCCCACACACTGAGCGTATTGAGCGCCGCGCTGTTGCTGAGCGCCTGCGGCGGCGAAGGCGACAAGACCCAGGCCCGTGGCCCCGACCCCACGTTGCCGGAGCAACAAAGCAGCCTGTTGCCGAGCATGAAGATCGCCGAGCCCACCCCCTGGGGCGATCAGAAACCCCAGGTACCCGAGGGCTACAGCATCACGGCCATCGCCACCGACCTGGCCATCCCGCGCCAGACCCTGGTGCTGCCCAACGGTGACATCCTGATCGCCGAAGGCCGTGGCGGCAGTGCGGCCAAGCTCAAGCCCAAGGATGTGATCGCCAGCGTGATCAAGGCCCAGGGCAACACCAAGGTAAAAGGCGGCAACCGCCTGACGCTGCTGCGCGATGCCGACGGTGACGGCACCTATGAGTTGAAGACGGTGTTCGCCGACAACCTCAACGCGCCCTATGGCCTGGCGTTTGCCGATGGCAAGCTCTACGTGGCCAACCAGGATGCGCTGGTGCGCTTCGACTACACCGATGGCCAGACCAAGGCCAGCGGCGCACCGGTGAAAGTCACCGACCTGCCGGCGCAGATCAACCATCACTGGACCAAGTCCCTGGCGGTGAGTGCCGATGGACGCCAGTTGTATGTGGGGATCGGCTCCAACAGCAACGTGACCGAACGTGGCATGGAAGTGGAAATCGACCGCGCCATGGTCTGGCAGATCGACGCCGCCACCGGCGCACACAAGCCCTATGCCACTGGCCTGCGCAACCCGACGGCGCTGACCATCCAACCCGACTCCGGGCAACTGTGGACGGTGGTCAACGAACGCGACGAACTCGGCCCCGACCTGGTGCCCGACTACCTGACGTCGGTGAAAGAAGGCGCGTTCTACGGCTGGCCCTACAGCTATTGGGGCCAGAACGTCGACCCGCGCGCGCAACCGCAGAACCCGGCCAAAGTCGCCGCCGCGATCAAGCCCGACTACAGCCTGGGCTCCCACGTGGCCGCACTCGGCGTGGACTTTTCCATCCCGGCCATGGGCGAGCAATTTGCCGACGGCGTATTCGTCGGCGAGCACGGCAGCTGGAACCGCGACAAGCCGGTGGGCTACAAGGTGATCTTCGTGCCGTTCAGTAATGGCAAGCCATCGGGTGAGCCGATTGATTTCGCCACCGGCTTTCGCGGTGACGACGGCAAGACCCGTGGGCGCCCGGTGGGGGTGACGGTGGACCCGAAAGGCGCGCTGATCATCGCCGACGACCTGGCCAATACCGTGTGGCGGGTGACGCGCAAGCCATAGCGGCATATGACAGGGGCGGCGGCGCCCCTGTCAGCCTTCATCCTGCAATTGCGCCTCCAGCCAGTCGAGCAACGCCACGACCTCGGCCCGGCTGCCCTCTCCCTGCTGCCGGTAAATCGATAGCGCCTGGGGCAAATGCACACTCTCGACACAGGGCCTTACCAGCGCCCCGCTGTCAATCAACCGGCTCGCCGTACGCCGCCAGCCCATGGCGATCCCATGCCCTTCCACCGCCGCCTGCAACATCAGCGGGTAGCTATCGAAGGTCGCACCGCGCACCTCCCCGCTCAAGGCCTGGCCGAACACCTGCAACCAGCTGTCCCACTCCATCAAGTGCGGAGGATGGGAGCTGTGGTGCAACAAGGTGCGCGACTGCAACCCGGCGAGCGACAGCGGTGGTTTGCTGTCCAGATAGCCGGGGCTGCACACCGGGAACACTTCGTCGGCGGCGGTGAACATCAGCGGATGGCTGCCACTCGCGCGCCCGGTACTTTGCAAGGCCACGTCGAAGTGACTGGTGAACTCCGTCAGGGGGCGGGTGGAGGTCACCACCTGGATTTCGATGTGCGGGTATTGCTGGTGGAACGTCGACAAGCGCGGCATCAGCCAATAAAACGCTTCGCACAACTGACACAGCAACACCACGCGATGACTGTGGGGTGACCCCCGCAGGCTGGTGGCACTCTCACTGATGCTGCGCAGCGCTTCGCCGACCACCCGGCCCAGTTCCCGCCCCTCTTGGGTGAGGAACACCGCCCGGTTGCGCCGACTGAACAGCTTCACCCCCAGGTTGTCTTCCAGCCCGCGAATCTGGCGGCTGATGGCAGCCTGGGTGATGTGCAGCTCATCGGCCGCCTTGGAGAAACTGCCCAGGCGTGCCGCCGCTTCAAACGGCAACAGGCTGGCCAGGGGCGGCAGGGTCTTGCCAAGTGTATTCATAATCTGAGGTTATACATCCACGGCCGAGAACTCGTTTGTAGCACACCCGCATGACTGGGCACCATGGATCCATTACCTCAATGGATGCCCCGGATGAACGCTGCACAGACCTCCATAGCCGTCGGCGTGCTGCTCGCGGTTGTTGCGACATTGGGCTGGGCGTTGAACTTCATCGCGCCTTACGTCACCGGCGACTACAGCCTCTGTGACTTGATGGCTGTGCGATTTCTGATCGCCGGCACATTGGGTGTCATGGGGGTGATCCTATGCCGGGCACAGTTGCACTTGCTCGGGCCCGGCCAGGGATGCCTCGCCGCAGCACTCGGGGCGTTGGGGTGCCTGGGCTACGGCGCGTGCATCGCCGCCGGCGTGATGTTCGGCGGGCCGGTCATGACCCCGGCGTTTATCGGCACGGTGCCGGTGTTGTTGGCCCTGGTGGGTAACGCCAGCACGAGGACAGTCCCGTGGCGCCGCCTGGCAACCCCTTTGTCATGCCTGACGGTGGGCCTCTTGCTGTCGAACATCAGCAGCTTTCATCAACCTTCATTGGACACAAGCGCCTGGTGGGCAGGGCTGTTTTTTTCCCTGAGTGCAGTTGCTCTCTGGTTGTGGTTCAGCGTGATCAACCAAAGGCAACTGACACACCTTGCGGCGCAGGCAACCGGTCTCTGGACCGCACTCATGATGGTGGGCAGCGGTGTCGCCACCCTGTGCCTGCTACCGTTCATCCATGGGCTTGGCATGTTCAAGCTGCCGATGCTCGGCTTCGGCCTTTCCCAGGCTGGCCCGCTCTATGCCTGGAGCCTGGTGATCGCGGTGATGTCCACCATGGTCGGCGCCTGGGCCTGGAACGCCGCGACCCGACGCCTGCCGATGGTACTGAGCGGCCAATTGATCGCCCTCGAATCCCTCTTCGCCACCCTGCTCGGCCTGGGGTTTCACGGGCGCTGGCCCACACTCATGGAAGCCGTGGGACTGGTTGCGGTGCTGATCGGCGTGGCCATGGCGATTCGAATCATATTGACGAGCCCACAGGCGACGGCCAAGCCTGGGATGACCATGACCGGCGATCATAGCCGTTGACATGCTTGCCTGAAGCAACAATATAATTGACTAAGGCAACCATTCAAGTATCCGCCATGTCCACTCCCCTGCTTGTGGAACGCGCCGGCATCGTGCGCGGCTTCAATCGCTTCTACACCCACCAGATCGGCGTGCTGCAGGAACACCTGTTGCACAGCGACTATTCCCTGACTGAAATTCGGGTGATGTACGAGCTGTCCTCCCGTGGCGACCTCACCAGCGCCGACCTCTGCCAGATGCTCAGCCTCGACGCGGGTTACCTGAGCCGCCTGACCAGTGGTTTCGAGAAAAACGGCCTGATCCAGAAAGTCCGCTGCGCCACCGATGCGCGCGCGGTGCAATTGCACCTCACCGATCTCGGCCGCGCGGTCCTGGCGCCCCTGGAACAGCAGACCCAGGATGAAGTCATCGCCCTGCTCGAGAGTCTGCCCGAACCCCGGCAGCAGCAATTGACCGACGCCATGCAACGTATCCAGGCCCTGCTGCAAGACCGCCCGTCGAGCTACCTGCTGCGTGATCCACGGCCAGGGGATATGGGCCTGGTGGTGCAGCAGCAAGCGGCGCTGTATGCCCGCGAATACCACTGGAACTGGGAGTTTGAAGCGCTGGTGGCGGAGATCGTCGCCAAGTACCTGCGCGAGTTCGACCCGGCGCGGGAGCGCTGCTGGATCGCGGAGAAGGAGGGCGAGGTGGTCGGCTCGGTGTTCGTCGTGCGCCATGACGATACAACCGCCAAGCTGCGCATGCTCTACGTGGATGCGAGTGCGCGGGGCCTGGGCATCGGCCAGCGCCTGGTGGACGAATGCCTGCGCTTTGCCCGCGATGTCGGCTACACCCGCATGATGTTGTGGACCATGAGCGCCTTGACCGATGCGCGCAAGCTCTACCAGAAAGCCGGTTTCGAGTTGGTGGAAGAGGAGCCCACCTTGAGTTTCGGCAAGCAACTGGTCAGCCAGACCTGGGCGCGCGCGTTGTAGAAAAGGCGCTTGAAGGAATGGGTCTCGACACAACGTTATGGGTGATTCGACGGACCTGTGGCGAGCGGGCTTGTCCCGCGTGGGGCTGCTGCGCAGCCCAACGCGGGACAAGCCCGCTCGCCACAGAGGTACCAGTTTGCTGCGCGACAGCGCGGCGGCCACGAGGTATTACAGGTCAGTGATTTCCTTATGGCGCGGCACCAGGGTCTTCATCACGCTCCAGGCCACCAGGTACGCCAGCGCACAGATCGCGAACATGATCATGTAGCCGGTGTGGATGTCATTGATGGACTTGTAGTAGTCGAACACCCAGCCGCCGATCTTGGTCATCACCACACCGCCGATGCCGCCGGCCATGCCGCCGATGCCGACCACCGAGGCCACGGTTTTCTGCGGGAACATGTCGGACACGGTGGTGAAGATGTTGCACGACCACGCCTGGTGCGCCGAGGCGCCGACGCCGATCAGCAATACCGGGACCCAGAAGCTGATGTAGCCCAACGGTTGCGCCAGCAACACCACCAACGGGAACAGCGCGATCACCAGCATGGCTTTCATGCGGCCGTCGTAGGGGGCATCGCCACGGGCCATGAAGTAGCTGGGGAACCAGCCGCCGCCGATGCTGCCGACCATGGTCATGCTGTACAGCACGGCCAGCGGCATGACGATATCGGCGCCTTTCATGCCGTATTGCGCCGACAGGTAGGTGGGCAGCCAGAACAGGAAGAACCACCACACGCCATCGGTCATGAATTTGCCGAAGGCAAACGCCCACGTCTGGCGGTAGGTGAGCAACTTGAACCACGAGACTTTTTTCTGTACCGCGCCTGCAACCGGCGGGATAGAGGGCTGCTGCGCCTGGTCGCTGCGGATATAGGCCAGCTCTTCGGCCGACAGGCGTTTTTGCTGCTCCGGCTTCTCATACACCGCCGCCCATACCGCCACCCACACAAAGCCCAGCATGCCGATGACCATAAAGGCCGCTTCCCAGCCCCACATCCCGGCGATCAGCGGCACACAGATCGGCGCCAGGATCGCGCCGACGTTGGCGCCGGAGTTGAAGATCCCGGTGGCCAGCGAGCGTTCTTTCTTGGGGAAATATTCGGCGGTGGCCTTGATCGCAATCGGGAAGTTACCCGCCTCGCCGATAGCCAGCACCGCCCGGGACAGCATGAAGCCGGCGATGGACACGGGGATCACTGCCAGGCCGAGCGCACCGCTGACCGCGGCGATGCCCTCGCCCATCGGCACCGAGAACGCATGCATGATGGCGCCGGTGGACCAGATCGCAATCGCGATCACGTAGGCGGCCTTGGTGCCGATCTTGTCGACGAACCGCCCGGCAAACAGCATGGAGATCGCATACACAAACTGGAACACCGCCGCGATATTGGCGTAATCGGTGTTGCTCCAGCCAAATTGCGTCGACAACTGCGGCGCGAGCAGGCTGAGCACCTGGCGGTCGAGGTAGTTGACGGTGGTCGCGAAAAACAACATCGCGCAGATGGTCCAGCGATAGTTGCCTACAGCTTGGCCAACGCGCTGGGCGTTGATGGGCTCGATCAAGTTCATGGCATCACTTTTTATTTTTGTTAGGTAGGACATATGTAACGTCATATGTCGTCGTACAACTGTGGCTTTTATATCGGGCTACCTACCCGCTGTCAATCTGAAAGATTACGGCTTTTGCGGGCTATCTCGCGGGTGTAAAAAGTGCCAGGCGCAGCTAGGTTGTAGGACGACAAGCGCACATGACCACGGCGAGCGGGCTTCTTGTGGCAAGCCCGCTCACCACAGAATGCCGGATCGCCCCAGGGTAGGTGCTCACCCCGAAAACCCAGGCAATTGCACGCAAATTGCGCCCCAGGCAAAAAAACGCAAATAGCGGTGAATTATTTCATGTCCGCTTGTATCTGAACTGACAGAGCGGTGCCATCGCAACGATGGCACCTCCCCTGTTCTGTTTTAGAGTGGTCCGCATGAAATTACGTAAGAAAAGCGTCAAGCCCATCGGTTTGAAAGACATCACCATTGTTGACGACGCCAAGATGCGCAAGGCGATCACTGCCGCCGCACTGGGTAACGCCATGGAGTGGTTCGACTTTGGTGTCTACGGGTTTGTCGCCTATGTATTGGGCAAGGTGTTCTTCCCCGACGCCTCCCCTAGCGTACAAATGATCGCGGCACTGGCGACGTTCTCCGTGCCGTTCCTGATTCGTCCCCTGGGCGGCCTGTTCTTCGGCGCGCTGGGCGATAAATACGGACGCCAGAAAGTCCTCGCCGCGACCATTGTGATCATGTCGCTGAGCACCTTCGCCATCGGCCTGATCCCCGGGTACGCCTCCATCGGCATCTGGGCGCCGATCCTGCTGCTGCTGTGCAAAATGGCCCAGGGCTTCTCGGTGGGCGGTGAATACACCGGCGCCTCGATCTTCGTCGCCGAATATGCGCCGGACCGCAAGCGCGGCTTCCTCGGCAGTTGGCTGGACTTCGGCTCCATCGCCGGTTTCGTCCTCGGTGCCGGCGTCGTGGTGCTGATCTCCAGCGTGCTGGGCGAAGCCGACTTCGAGGCCTGGGGCTGGCGCCTGCCGTTCTTCCTGGCCCTGCCCCTGGGCATGATCGGCCTGTACCTGCGCCATGCGTTGGAAGAAACCCCGGCGTTCCAACAGCATGTCGACAAGCTCGAACAGGGTGACCGCGAAGGCCTGACCCATGGCCCGAAAGTGTCGTTCAAGGAGATCGCCACCAAGCACTGGCGCAGCCTGCTGACCTGCATCGGCATTGTCGCGGCCACCAACGTGACGTACTACATGCTGCTCACGTACATGCCGAGCTACCTGTCCCATAACCTGCACTACTCCGAAAACAGCGGTGTGCTGATCATCATCGCAATCATGGTCGGCATGCTGTTCGTGCAGCCGTTCATCGGTTTTGTCAGCGACAAGATCGGCCGCAAGCCCTTCATCATCGCCGGCAGCATCGGCCTGCTGTTCCTGGCCATTCCGGCCTTCATGCTGATCACCAGCGGCAAGACCGGCCTGATCTTCGCCGGCTTGCTGATCCTGGCCATCGTGCTTAACTTCTTCATCGGCGTCATGGCGTCCACGCTGCCGGCGATGTTCCCCACGCACCTGCGCTACAGCGCGTTGGCCAGTGCGTTCAACGTCTCGGTATTGATCGCCGGCGTCACGCCTACCGCGGTGGCCTGGCTGGTTGAAAGCACCAACGACCTGTACATGCCCGCCTACTACCTGATGGTGTTTGCGGTGGTCGGCCTGATCACCGGCCTGACCATGAAGGAAACCGCCAACAAACCCCTGCGCGGCGCAGCACCGGCTGCGTCGGACATGGAAGAAGCCAAGGAGTTGCTGCAGGAGCATCACGACAATATCGAGCAGAAAATCGAAGACATTGACGCCGAGATTGCCGAACTGGAAGCCAAGCGCCAGAACCTGGTGCAGCAGCATCCGCGTATCAACTAAGACCTGACCAAGCGTGGTGGCAAGGGCCGCCACGCCAGTGGAGTGTTCAACCATGCTTCCAAGCTGCACCGCCGCACACGCGTTACTCAGCGCCGACGAACGCGCTGCCATCGCCGAAATCGAAGCCACCACCAGCATCCTGCAATTGGTCACCCGCCTGACGGGCATGCGCTTTGCCGGCATCGCCAAGTTCACTGACCTGGAATGGATTGTCTGTTCAGCGCACGACCCCTTCGACATGGGCATTCATGCCGATGACGTGCTCGACCTGGAAACCACCCTGTGCAGCGAGTTCTGCATCAACCCACAGACCCTGTTCATCCCGCAGGTCAGCGCCAATGGCCGCTTTGCCGCACGCCCGGTGGTCAAGCAATACGCCATCGAGAGCTATGCCGGCGCGCCGATCTTCCTCCCGGATGGCCGGCTGTTCGGTGCACTGTGTGCGCTGGATTCCCGGGCGATGCTGTTTGACGACCCCAACCTGCCGGAAACCCTCAGCCTGTTTGCGCGGCTGATCGGCTGCATCTTCTACGCTAACTTGACGCCAGCGGATCGCTGACCGCCGCTTTGCCGCGCAGCACGGCCATATCGCGCTTGGGCGGCACACCAAACAGCCGGCTGTACTCGCGGCTGAACTGCGACGGGCTTTCATAGCCGACCTTGAACGCCGCGCTGGATACGTCCCGATGCTCGTTCAACATCAAACGCCGCGCTTCGTTGAGGCGCAGCCATTTCTGATACTGCAGCGGGCTCATGGCCGTCAGTTGGCGAAAGTGATGGTGAAACGTCGCCGCGCTCATCTGCACGCGCGCGGCCAGTTCGTCCACGCGCAGCGGCACGTCGTAATTGAGCTTGAGCCAATCGATCGCCCGCGCAATCCGATAACCCTGCCCGTCCACGGAGCAGATCTGGCGCAGTCGGCCGGCCTGGTCGCTCTGCAATAGCCGGAAGTGAATCTCGCGCTGGATCAAGGGCGCGAGCACCGGTATCGCTTCGGGCTCATCAAGCAATTCAACCAGGCGCGCAAAGGAGGCAAGCATGGCGCCGGTCACCACACCAATCCCCACGCCTTTCATCACCGCCCGCTCACGCGTTGGCGGCAACTCCCCCTGGGCGATCAGCTCGGCCAGGATGCGCAGGTCGAGCTTGAAAGTCAGGCCCAGGCACGGGCGGGTCGGGCTGGCGACCAGCACTTCGGAGTTGGCCGGTATATCCAGCGACGTGAGCAGAAATCGTGCCGTGTCATACGGGTACCCCTCGCCGCCGACCCACAGCCGCTTCTCACCCTGGGCAACCAGCACGATGCTCGGCTCGACCATGCACACCACGGGTGTCGCGGGCTGCTCACGCCGATAAAAGCCCAGGCCGGGGATGGCCGTGGGGTAGTCGCCGGGTACGCAGACCCTTGAGCCGATCACGCGGACCAGCACGTCCAGGGGCGTTTGATTGATCTTCATAAAGGGCCCTTTGCTCTGATCGTTGGACTTTACCCCGACCGGCCCGCTGGCGTCCCCGGCAACCCGCCAGACTCAGAGGATCAGGCAAGTAATCCAGTGGAACGCACTACAGAACCCTCAGCCACGCCGGGAAAATGTGCCGACCCCCTTCTCAAGGATCCATCCATGAAAAGCCTCTTGCTCACCCTGAGTCTGCTGGTGATTTCGTTCTCTTCTCTGGGAGCCGACATGTCCAACGGTGCAAACAACTTCTACACAAGCGACAAGGTGACCGTCGAAAAAGTCACCTTCAACAATCAATACGGCATGCCGGTGGCGGGCAACCTGTTCGTGCCCAAACAGCTCGCCCCGGCCTCGAAAAATGCCGCGCTGATCGTCGGCCACCCGATGGGCGCCGTCAAGGAACAGAGCGCCAACCTCTACGCCACCAAAATGGCCGAACAGGGCTTTGTCACCTTGTCGCTGGACCTGTCGTTCTGGGGCGAAAGCGCAGGCACACCACGCAATGCGGTGCTGCCCGACCTCTACGCCGAAGACTTCAGCGCCGCCGTAGACTTCCTCGGTACCCGGCCGCTGGTCGATCGTGAGCGCATCGGCGTGATCGGCATCTGCGGCAGCGGCAGCTTTGCCATCGCGGCGGCAAAGATCGACCCACGCCTCAAGGCCATTGCCACGGTCAGCATGTACGACATGGGCGCCGCCAACCGCAACGGCCTCAAGCACGGCATGACAGCGGAACAGCGCCGGCAGGTGCTGGTGCAGGCGGCCAACCAGCGTTACGTGGAATTCCAGGGCGGCGAGACCCTCTACACCAGCGGCACGCCGCTCAAGCGGAGCGGCAACCCGATTGGCGATGAGTTTTTCGATTTCTACCGCACACCGCGCGGTGAAGTCACACCGGCCGGCGCGTCGCCGCAGACCACCACCATGCCGACGCTGACCAGCAACGTGAAGTTCATGAACTTCTATCCGTTCAACGATATCGAGACCATTTCCCCTCGCCCGTTGCTGTTGATTGCCGGTGCCGATGCCCACTCCCGCGAGTTCAGCGAAGACGCCTACCACCGTGCCGCCGAGCCCAAGGAGCTGGTGATCATCCCCAACGCCGGCCATGTGGACCTCTACGACCGGGTCAACCTGATCCCCTTCGCCAAGCTCACCAGCTTCTTCAAAAGTCACTTGAAGTGATCTCGATAAACCCTCACACGCCCCGCTGGGGCGCAGTCTTCGCCCTGTCCCTGGCGGCCTTTGCCCTGGTGGCCTCGGAGTTCATGCCGGTGAGCCTGTTGACCCCGCTGGCCGCCGACCTGGGCATCAGCCAAGGCCAGGCCGGCCAGGGTATTTCGGTGTCAGGCCTGTTTGCCTTGCTCACCAGCCTGGTGATCGCCCGAGTGGCGGCGCGCATGGATCGCAAGCGCCTGCTGGTCGCGCTGACCTTGCTGATGATCGTGTCCGGCAGCGTGGTAGCGTTCGCGCCGAACTACCTGATCTTCATGCTGGGCCGCGCCCTGATCGGCGTGGCCATCGGCGGTTTCTGGTCACTGTCGGCAGCCACTGCCATGGGCCTGGTGCCCGAGGGCCAGGTGCCGCGCGCCTTGGCCATCGTCAATGGCGGTAACGCACTGGCAACCGTGATCGCAGCACCGTTGGGCAGTTTCCTCGGTGGTTTGATCGGCTGGCGTGGCGCGTTTTTCTGCGTGGTGCCGGTGGCCGTGGTTGCGGTGCTGTGGCTGCTGCTGAGCCTGCCATCGATCAAACCCCGTCGCCAGGCCGGCAACGGCCACCTGTTGCGCTTGATCAAGCGCGCCCCGGTGGCCCTGGGCATGCTGGCCGTCAGCGTGTTTTTCATGGGCCAGTTCATGCTGTTCACCTACCTGCGGCCGTTTCTGGAAGGTGTTACCCAGGTGGGAGTATCGCTGCTGTCGTTGATGCTGCTGGTGCTCGGCCTGGCCGGTTTGGCCGGCACGCTGCTGATCGAGCGTGTCCTGAAGAACGGCCTGTACCCCACGCTGATCGCCATTCCCGTATTGATGGCGGTGATCGCCCTGGCATTGGTCGCATTCGGCAGTTCGCCCGTTATTACCGCCGCGCTCCTCGGTGTGTGGGGCCTGGTAGCCACCGCCGCGCCGGTGGGCTGGTGGACCTGGCTGGCAAAAACCCTGCCTGACGATGCCGAGGCAGGGGGCGGCTTAATGGTTGCCATCATCCAACTGGCAATCGCTGCCGGGGCAACGCTGGGCGGTGTGGTGTTTGACCTGTGCGGCTACCAGGTGACGTTTGCATTGAGCGCCGCGCTCCTGTGCATCGCAGCGCTACTCGCCTGGGCCGCTGCGCGGGTCAGTCAACGCGCACTGTCGATGATCTGCCCGCCATCCGGTGTCAGGCTGTAGCCGGTGATGAACTGCGCATCCTGGCTGGCCAGGAACAGCGCCACCGGCGCGATGTCGTCTTCCGGCGAGCCATAACGCCCGAGCACATTGGAGGGTGCCGGCGCGTCATAACTATCACCCCAGGTATCGGCCACCGGCAGCAGGTTATTGACGGTGATGTTATCCACGCCCCATTCCCGCGCGGCCGAGCGGGTCAGCGCGCGCACCGCTTCCTTGGCCATGTTGTAGGGCGCGTAGCCTTGCATGCCGATGATGCCGGCCAGCGAACCGAAGTTGATCACCCGCCCTGCGCCGCTGGCCTTGAGGTACGGGTAGCAGGCTTGCATGGTGCGCAGGTAGGCGATCGGGCCCATGTCCAGGTTGCGTTGCAGTTGTTCGACCGGCAACTCGAGCACCGAGGAAAACACCACGGACGGGTCGAATGCGTTATTGACCAGAATGTCGATGCCGCCATAGGTGGCGACGACGTTCGCCACCGCTGCGCTGACCTGCGCCGCATCAGCCAGGTCGCACACCACGCCGAGCGCCGTGCCGCCTGCGGCCTGGATATCGGCCACCACGCGCGCGACGTTTTCCGGGGTGCGCGACACCACGGCGACCTTGGCGCCCTGGGCCGCGAACAGCTTGGCCGTGGCGCGGCCGATACCACGTCCGGCACCGGTGACAATGGCGACTTTTGCGTTGAGTCGGGACATGTGTTTTCTCCAGTCTGTGAGGGATGAATTTCAGCTAAGATCCCCGCGGAGATGAATTCGCACAAGTAGGATGAAAAAGTGGCAGTCAGTATGGAAAACCAGACTAAAAGCGTTGAAAAGCTGAATATGCATGAAGAAATGCGGCGTGCATTTTCACTGCTCAGCGGCAAGTGGAAACTGGAAATCATGTGGCTGTTGAACCAGCGGGTCTATCGGTTCGGCGAGCTGCGCAAGACCATCGGCGGCATTACCCAACATATGCTCACGGCCCAACTTCGCGAGCTGGAAGACGATGGCCTGGTGACCCGCACGGTGTTCGCCGAAGTACCGCCCCGGGTCGAATATGAAATAACCGCCAAAGCCCGCGCGCTCGCGCCGACCCTGCAGGCGCTGATGGCGTGGTGGGCTGAATACGGCGACAGCCTGCCGGTGAAGCCGCCATCCCGAGGGCGCACCGCGCTTCAACGCCCGCCAACACCGAAGCGCTAAGTTTTTTACCCGCACCGCCGATAACCCGTCATACCAATGACTTGCAGCGACGTCCTGCGGGAAACCATGCCGAACTCTCTCGCCCCTATCGTCCGCACCTTGTCCGACCGCAGCAGCCTGTCGCTGGCGCGCACGTCGCTGTTCAATTTCGTGGCGTTGCTGGCCCTGGTCTTTGCCGCCGCCGCCTACTCCCTGGTTTACCTCGCGCACGAACTGGATCACTCCGAACAGCAGGAAAGCGCGTTTTATACGCGTAAAGCCGTGCAATCCCTGGAGAAGTCCCTGCGGGTGACCGTCAAGGACTACGCCTTCTGGAGCGATGCCTACAAGCACCTGCACATGACCGTGGACAGCGACTGGGCCTACGCGCGCGGCAACGTCGGCGCCACGCTGTATCAGGACTTCGGTTTCCAAGGCCTGTTCGTGGTCGATAACGACAATCGCACGGTCTACTCGGTGATCAAGGGCGCGCTGCAAAGCGTCGAGCTCTCGCAGTGGCTCGACCAGCCCCTGACCGAAATTATCGAGCAGGCGCGTGCCGGGGCTGAAAACGAAACACCGGTCACGGCGTTCATCAATGTACGCGGCAGCCCGGCACTGGTGGCCGCCGCCGCGATCACGCCCGGCACCGATCCCACGGTAGAGCCCGATGGCCGGCCGGCCTCGGTATTGATCTTCGTCGACGTTCTCAACAGCGCCAAGCTGAGTGCGATCGGCGATGACTTCGGCGTGGGCAAGCTGCATGTGGCCACGCCCGATGACATCGGCCAGACCCTGGTTTTCCCCCTTGGCGATAACGGCGCCGCTGGCAGCCTGCATTGGGAACCTGCGCGACCCGGCCTGCGCTTGATGAGCGTAGGCTTGCCGCTGCTGGGGTTGGCCGCGCTGCTGGTGTGCCTGATGACCTGGGTCATTCTGCGTCGCGCCACCGCCACCGCCCTCGCCCTGGATGCCAGTCACACCTCCCTGCTGGACAGCCAGGCCGCCCTGGCCACCAGCGAGGCGCGCTTTCGTGACGTGGTGGAGGCCAGCTCGGACTGGGTCTGGGAAATCGATGTGGGCTGGCGTTTTACCTACCTGTCGGAGCGTTTCGAAAGCGTCACCGGCCTGACCCGGCAAGCCTGGCTCGGGGCGGCCATGAGCGACCTGCTGGACACCGAGGCCGACCTGCTGTCGCAGTGGCTGAGCACTCCGGGCCGGCGCGTGGACATCAGTGTGCAATGCCGCTATATCGATGCCCAGGGACAGGAGCGCACAACCCGGCTGTCGGCCCGGGAAATGCCCTGTGGCGGGTTTCGCGGGACGGCCACCGACGTCACCGAAGAAGTCGAAGCACGTCGGCGCATCGAGTACCTGTCTCAACACGACGCCCTGACCGGGCTGCCCAACCGCACGCGCCTGCAGGCATTCCTGGACGGCAAACTCAAGGCCCTGCCCAGCGCCGAGCAGCCGCTGGTGATGCTCAGCCTCGACCTGGACCGCTTCAAGCCGGTCAATGACCTGCTCGGCCACGCCGCCGGTGACCGGGTGCTCAATCAAGTGTCCGCCCGCCTGGCTGCTTGCGTGCGCCATGGTGACCTGGTGGCTCGCGTCGGCGGCGATGAGTTTGTGCTGATCCTCAGCGACGCCGGCAGCCAGGATGAAGTCGAAAGCCTGTGCCTGCGCTTGATCGAGTCCATCGAGCAGGCGATCAAAATCGACGAACAAGAGGTGTTTATCAGTGCCAGTATCGGCATTGCCCTGGCGCCCACCGATGCCCGCGATGCCACCGAACTGCTGCGCTACGCCGATATCGCGCTGTATGAGGCCAAGGCCGCCGGGCGCAATACCTGGCGCTTTTACTCCGGGGACATGAATACGCGGATCATCGAGCGGCGGCGCCTGGAGAGCGATCTGCGCTTTGCGATCAAGCACGCCGAACTGCGCCTGCACTTCCAGCCGCGCTATCGCATCGCCGATGGGCAGATGGTCGGGGCCGAAGCCCTGGTGCGCTGGCAGCACCCGGTACGCGGGCTGATCGCCCCGGACACCTTTATTCCGATTGCCGAAGAATCGGGGCTGATCCTGGCGCTGAGTGACTGGGTACTGGCCACCGCGTGTGCGTGCGCGGCGCAGTGGCCCGACACGCTGTTCGTCTCGGTGAACCTGTCACCCACCGAGTTCAAGCGCGGCAACCTGGTGGAGCGCGTGCGCCACGCCCTGGACGCCTCGGGTATCGACCCTGCGCGCCTTGAGGTGGAAATGACCGAAAGCGTCATGCTCGAGGACGCCGTCGGCGCACTTGAGGTGATGCGCACACTCAAGCAACTGGGCATCCGCATTGCCATGGATGACTTCGGCACCGGCTATTCGTCCCTCAGCTACCTGCGGGCGTTCCCGTTCGATGGTCTGAAAATCGACCGCAGCTTCCTCACCCGACTGGAGGAAAGCGAGGATGACAAGGCGATTATCCAAGCCATTGTCGGCTTGGGCCGTGCCCTTGCCCTGACGGTCACGGCCGAAGGCATCGAAACCGCTGAGCACCTGGCCATGCTCAAAAGCGTGGCGTGTGAAGAAGGCCAGGGCTACTTCCTCAGCCGACCGCTGGATATCGACGCATTCAACGGCTTGCTGGACGACTACTGCGCCGACGTCAGCGGAAAAAATGACTCGGGGTCTTGCCAAACTGTTTCTTGAACATGCTGGTAAACGCACTCGGGCTTTCGTAGCCCAGCTCCAGGGCCACGTCGATAATCTTCTGCCCCACCGCGATACGCTCTAATGCCAGCAGCAGCCGCGCCTGCTGGCGCCATTGGCCGAAGGTCATGCCGGTGTACTTGCGGAACAGGCGCTGGATGGTTTTCTGGTCGAGGGCCAGGCGCTCGCTCCAATCCGCCACGGTGGAGGCATCGCCCGGGTCCTCCTGCCACGCCAGGCAGATCTGCCGGATACGCGGGTCGGCGGGTTGCGGCAGCGACAGCGGCAAGGCCGGCAACAGCGCCAGCTCGTCGAGGATCAGGTGCATGATCCGCGCATCGCGGGAGTCTTCGGCATAGGGCGGTTTCAAGCTCACGGAGGCCTTGATCAGCTCGCTCAGCAGCGGCGAAATACTCACCGCCTTGGTCTCGGTCGGCAGGTTGGGGAAACTGTCGGGGCGCACGAACACGCTACGCATTTTCAGGGCGCCCACGCAGCGCAGGGAGTGCACGTGCCCGCAGGGCATCCAGAAGCCGCGGTTGGGCGGCACCGTCCACTGGTTGTGCGCCGAATGCACCACCATCACGCCTTCGGTGGCGTAGAGTAATTGATGCTTTTCGTGACTGTGGTCGGGGATCACCCAGTTTTCCGGATAATCGGTGGCCGAACTGATGACAGCCCAGTCGCCCTCATCGATTTCCTGCAAAAATTTATCCAGTGATTTGATCATTTCGCCCTTTTTACGATGGTTGCCTCCCGAATTACGCGAGACAGGCATTCCTGACGAATCTAGCATAAGCTCTGAAACAAATTGAAATGGGCAGCCTGCTCAAGTACTCGCTGCCCCTCTTCGCTGCCTTGTATGGAATGCCTGCATGTCGACCCTGACCGCATCACCTGCCGCCACCTCGAGTCCGCCCCAAGTAAGCCCGTTAGTCATGCGTATCCTCGGCGCCTGTGCCCTGGCGCACCTGATCAATGACCTGATCCAGGCCGTATTACCGTCGATCTACCCGATGCTCAAGGCCAACTACGGCCTGACGTTTACCCAGGTCGGCCTGATCACCCTGACGTTCCAGCTGACCGCCTCGCTGCTGCAACCCTGGATCGGCTACCACACCGACCGGCATCCCAAGCCGTGGCTGCTGCCGGCGGGCATGGTCTGCACCCTGGTCGGCATCCTGATGCTGGCGTTTGTCGGCAGCTTCCCGGCGATCCTGCTGGCGGCAGCCCTGGTGGGCGTCGGCTCATCGACCTTCCACCCGGAAACCTCGCGCGTCGCACGCCTGGCCTCCGGCGGGCGCTATGGCCTGGCGCAATCGACCTTCCAGGTCGGCGGCAACACCGGCAGCGCGTTGGGGCCGTTGCTCGCGGCGGCGATCATCATTCCTTACGGCCAGGGCAACATCGCCTGGTTCGGGCTGTTTGCCGTGTTCGCGATCCTGGTGCTGTACGGCTTGAGCCGCTGGTACCGCAACCACCTCAACCTGTTCAAGCTCAAGCAAGGCGGCAAAGCCACCCACGGCTTGTCCAAAGGCCGCGTGACGTTTGCCCTGGTGGTGCTGGCGGTGCTGGTGTTCTCCAAATACTTCTACATGACCAGCCTGACCAGCTACTTCACGTTCTACCTGATTGAAAAATTCCACCTGTCGGTATCGAGTTCTCAGATGTACCTGTTCCTGTTCCTCGGTGCAGTGGCCGTGGGCACCTTCGCGGGCGGGCCGATCGGCGACCGGATCGGGCGCAAGAAAGTCATCTGGTTCTCGATCCTCGGTGCCGCGCCGTTCACCCTGGCCCTGCCCTACGTCGACCTGTTCTGGACCGCCGTGCTCAGCGTGGTGATCGGCTTCATCCTCGCCTCGGCGTTCTCGGCCATCGTGGTGTTTGCCCAGGAACTGGTGCCCGGCAATGTCGGCATGATCGCCGGGATCTTTTTCGGCCTGATGTTCGGCTTCAGCGGGATCGGCGCGGCGCTGCTCGGCCTGCTCGCCGACAGCCACGGCATCGAGTACGTCTACACACTGTGCTCGTTCCTGCCACTGGTGGGCATCCTGACGATACTGCTGCCGTCGACCAAAGGCGTCTAGACCGCCGATCATCGGATGGCTGTATGCCATTATCCTTTGGGCTCTGAAAAACCTGCGTGTGCGCTTACAATCCCCAGCCTCAACGCACACCCAGGCAGACCCGGCACGAAATGACGCTCGACCCTCCTACGATTTTGGCACTCACCGTTGCCCTGGCCGCCGCTGCTGCCCTGTACCTGGCCATAGAATGGCGCAGCGTACGCGAACCTTCGCTGCTGTTCTGGAGCGCCGGTTTCGCCACCATCACCGTCGGCTCCACCTTGGCCCTGCTGCGCATCAATGGCTACCTGCTCATCGGCATCTGGTTTGCCAACGGCTTGCTGGTGGCCGCGCACTGCCTGTTCTTGCTCGGGGTCGCGCGCTTTACCCAGGTACGCCTGTCGCCGCGGTGGTGGCTGCTGCTGGCCGTG
Organism: Pseudomonas sp. CFBP13509; assembly: GCF_005233485.1. Lineage (NCBI taxonomy): Bacteria > Pseudomonadati > Pseudomonadota > Gammaproteobacteria > Pseudomonadales > Pseudomonadaceae > Pseudomonas > Pseudomonas sp. CFBP13509. Next base: position 202,635 of record NZ_QGAA01000011.1, on the reverse strand, counting down.
TGGCTGGGCATGCTGATGCTCCCGACCGACCTGCCGTGGTCCAAAGCCATGTTGGGCGTGCAGTCGCTGCTGGTCGCGCTGCCGACCCTGCGCGCCAGTTTCCTGCTGCGGCCCCACGGCCGATCATTGAGCATCGGCGCGGTGCAACTGCGTTATGTGCTGCTGGTCCACGGCATGTTCTACGTGGCCAAGGCGCTGTCGGTGGTGATCCCTGGCACCTTGATCGACCTTGCGGCGTTCAAGGGCGAGATCATCCAGGTGTCCCTGGTGGAAGGCGCCATGGCGATCATGCTGATTGCGCTGTCGATGACCGGCTCGGAACGCTACCGCCGCGAACAGCAGATCGCCCGCCTCGCCGCCCGCGACCCGCTCACCGCCCTCTACAACCGCCGCGCCCTCGACCTGCGCGCGCCGCGCCTGCTGGCCCAGGTGTCGGCGCAACAACCGGGCGCCCTGCTGCTGATCGATATCGACAACTTCAAGTCGGTCAACGACCTCCACGGCCATACCGCCGGCGACCGTGTGCTGATCGCCTTGAGCGAGATGATTCGCGCAGTCGTGCCCCGAGGCGCGCTGGCCGCACGTTTGGGCGGTGATGAGTTTGTGATCCTGCTTAACCCGGCCTCGAACGAGCAGATCGTCGAACTGGGCAGCAGCCTGCGCGAGCAGTTCCAGCAACTGGCCGCACAAACCTTTGCCACGCCCGCGCCGGTGACCCTGAGCATCGGCGCCACCCTGTTCGACCAGCCGCCGGCCAGCCTGGCGGCGCTGATCGAACAGGGAGATACCACGCTGTATGAATCCAAGCGTGGCGGACGGGACAGCATTCGGTTGGTGGATCGGACCGGGGCCTACAGGTCGTAACTGACCGCCACGCACCTCCCCGTCCTCACCGACTCCAACGCACAATCGGCCAGATGCAGCGCATACAACCCGTCGCGCACACTGGTGGGCAGTGCCTGGCCGCTGTTCAGCGCATCGATAAACCTGGTCAGCTCATTGCGATAGGCATCGGCGTAACGCTCCAGGAAGAAATGCTGCAACGGTTCCAGCGCTTCGGTGTGGTCGGCGCTCCAGTGGCGCAGGGTGCTGGGGCGATGGTTGTCGGTGAGCAGCACGCCAAGGGCGCCGGAGACTTCCACGCGCTGGTCGTAACCGTATACCGCCTGGCGGCAGCAGTTGATATGGCATTGCTTGCCGGAGGCGGTACGCAGCAGGACCATCACGCTGTCGTAGTCGTCGATCTGTTCCAGGCTCGGGTCCACCAGGCGGCTGGCGATGGCGCTGACTTCCACCGGTTCTTCGCCGAGCAGGTGGCGGGCGGTGTCGAAGTCGTGGATGGTCATGTCGCGCAGGATGCCACCGGAGTGTTCCAGGTAGTCCCGCGGGGCCAGGCCTGGGTCGCGGCTGGTGATGATCACTTGGCGCACTGCGCCGATCTGGCCGGCATCCAGGGCCTGGCGCAGGCGCAGCATGTCGGGGTCGAAACGGCGATTGAAGCCGAGCATCACCTTGCCGCCCTGGCGCTCCACGGCCTGGGCGGCGCTGCGGGCCTTGGCGATGTCGAGGTCGATGGGCTTCTCGCAGAGTACCGCCTTGCCCTCGGCGACCGCCGCCAACAGCAGGTCGATATGGGTGTCGGTGGGGGTGCCGATGACCACGGCGTCGATGTCTTTGCGCGTGAGGACGGCGGCGCAATCGTAGGCCGCCTCGCAGCCCAGTTGGCGGCTGAGGGCATCGACGCCTTCGCGCCAGGGATCGGCCACCAGCACCAGCGTGGCATTCGGGTGGGCGGCGACATTGGCGGCGTGGATCCTGGCGATGCGCCCGGCACCTAGAACAGCGATACGTAGCATGGTTGAACTCCTGATCTTGTTGTTTGGGGGAGTGCTCAGTCCGGCAGGTTGAACGGGGTGACGATCTGCACCTGTGACGGCGCAATCGGGCCGGCCTTCCACAACCGGTGGTAGTGCAGGATGTGCAGGAACACGTGGCGGGCATCGATCTGCAGGTTGTGGTCGATGATCGCGGCGATTTTTTCGTCCAGCAGCAGTTGGCGGTTTTCTTCGTCGAGGTCGTGGCCGATAAACACCTCCAGCGGGCGACCCAGGGCGGCGAAGGCGTCGACAATCGCACGGTTGCCGCCGCCGACGCTGTACACCGCCTTGAGGCCGGGATGCTGTTGCAGCGCCTGGGTGACCCGCTCGAAGGTGCGCGGGTACACGCCATAGCCGCCGCTGACGTCCAGCACCCGCAGGTGGGGGGCTCGCCCGCGCAGCCAGGCGCGAAAGCCCATCTCGCGCTCCTCCTCGCCACGGAACAACTCGCTGCCGATCACCACCGCCACGTCCTGGGGCAACGCCGGCAGCCAGCGCGACATCAGGTAGGCGGCGGTCTGACCGGCGGTGCGGTTGTCCATGCCGACGTAGCCGATGCGTTCGCTTTGCGGCAGGTCCGTCACCAGGGTCACCACCGGGATGCCCGCCGCGATCAGGTGCTTGACGGCCTGGTTCACCGCCGGCTCGTCGGCGGCCTTGAGCACCACGCCCTGGCTGCCGGTGTCGAGGCAGCGCAGCAACTGATCGTGCATGGCCTGGGGCTCGATTTCTTCGAACAAGTGAAAACGCGGGGCGATGCGAAACGGCGCCAGGCTGGCCAGTTGCGCGGTGATCGCCGCCTGCACCGCGGCGCTGAAACGCTGAGGGGTGTGCATGATCACGTCGACATGGAAGGTGCGCCCTACCGCCAGGCCGTTTTTCTCCTGGGATTCCAGTTCATCCAGCGCCTGCTCGATACGTCGGCGAGTCTGGCCGTGCACGCTGCCGCGCTGATGCAGCACGCGGTCGACCGTGGCCTTGCTCACGCCCGCCTGGGTCGCGAGTTGCTTGATGGAGAAGTGTTTGGCGCGTTCGAGCATGGGTTTCGCCTGAGGTGTTTATGAGGTCTTTTTTAGGTATTACTGAGGTTTTGCAATGCTAGTCTCAGTTTTGTCCGGCGTCGAGCCGGGCAATCAAAACAACAACAATCCAGGAGAACCCCATGCCTCAAGCCGACCTCCCCAGTACGTTCAACGGCCAATATTTTGTCGTCACCGGCAGCACCCAGGGCCTGGGCGCCGCCGTGGCCCACACCCTGGCGCGACGCGGCGCCGCCGGGCTGATCATTTGCGGGCGGCGCCGCGCCCAGGGCGAAGAACAGGTGCGGCAGTTGGCGCAGCTGGATTGCCAGGCGTTTTTTGTCGAGGCCGACCTTGAACAGGTCGAGGATTGCCGCGCGATCATCGAGGCCGCGCGCACCCACTTCGGCACCCTCCATGGCCTGGTGAACTGCGCTGGGATGTCGGACCGCGGCACCATTGTCGACACCTCGCCGGAGCTGTTCGATCGGCTGATGGCGGTGAATGTGCGGGCGCCGTTTTTCCTGATGCAGGACGCGTTGAAATTGATGATCAGCCAGGGCGTGGAAGGCGCCGTGGTAAACATCCAGAGCATCACCGGGCATGGTGGTCAATCGTTCCTTTGCGCGTATGCGGCGTCCAAAGGTGCGCTGGCGATCCTGACCAGGAACGTGGCGTTCAGTGCGCTGCGCAACCGGATCCGCGTCAACGGCCTGAACATCGGCTGGATGGACACGCCCCATGAGGATCAGATCCAGCGCCAGTACCACGGCGCCCAGGACGGTTGGTTGGCTGAGGCGGAACGCGCGCAGCCGTTCGGCCGCCTGCTCAAGCCCGAAGAGGTGGCGCAAAGCGTGGCGTTCCTGCTGTCGCGCGAGTCGGGGATGATGACCGGCGCGGTGATCGACCTGGAGCAAGGCGTGGTCGGCTGCACCGACAGCGGCAGCCCGCAGCCCTTCAATGCCCTGAGCCTGGGAGGTGAGTAATGTCGGCATTTGTGACACTGCAGGATGTACGCATTGAGGATTTCAAGCGGATTTGCGCACAACAGGCGCGTGCCGAGGACTATCCCCTGGCTGCGGAAGTGCTCGGCAACGTGCCGGTCTATCAGGCCTGCACCTTGCGCAACAGCGACCGCCACACGGTGATGAATGAACTGCACCGTTTGTTTCGCGATGGACCGGGCGTGATGGTGGTGCGCCGCGCCTATGAGGACCTGGAAGTGGTGGATCGCCACAGCCAGGTGTTCGAGGCGATCTTTGCCCAGGAGGCCGCCCAAGGCGTGGCCGCCGACCATTTTGCCAAGGCCGGCAGTAACGGGCGTATCTGGAATTCATTGCAGAAGGCCGCGCTACAGTCGCCGCAATCCTTTGTGGAGTATTACGCCAACCCGCTGCTGGGGCTGATCGCCGAGGCATGGCTGGGCCCGAGCTATCAGGTAACGGCGCAAGTGAACGTGGTGCACCCCGGCGGCCAGGCGCAACAGCCGCACCGCGACTATCACCTGGGCTTCCAGACCACCGAGGTGGTGGAGCGCTTTCCCCTGCCCTTGCATGTGCTGTCCCAGTACCTGACGTTGCAGGGCGCAGTGGCCCACTCGGCGATGCCGCTGGAAAGCGGCCCCACCCAGTTGCTGCCGTTTTCCCAGCAATACGCCCTGGGTTACCTGGCCTGGCGGCGCCCCGAATTTATCGAGCACTTCCAGCAGCACGCCGTGCAACTGGCGCTGGACAAGGGCGACCTGCTGTTTTTCAACCCGGCGCTCTTCCACGCCGCCGGCACCAACCGCACGGCCGGCCACCAGCGCATGGCCAACCTGCTGCAAATCTCCTCGGCCTTCGGCAAGCCCATGGAAGCCCTCGACCGCGACCGCATGATGCTGGCGGTGTACCCGGTCCTGCTGGCCAACACGGCCCTGGATGCCCAGGCGATTGCAGCGGTGGTGGCCTGCACCGCCGACGGCTATGCCTTCCCCACCAACCTCGACACCGACCCACCCTTGCAGGGCCTGGCCCCGCAAACCGGGCAGCAACTCATGCTGCAGGCCCTCGACGAACGCTGGGCGTATGAGGACTTCGCCGCGGCCGTGGCGCAACTGCGGGCCAAGCGCCAGGCGTGATGTTTTAACAACAACAAAAACAACGGAGCACAACCATGAAGAAGCAACTCCTTGCGGCACTCTTGACCCTCGCCATCACCCCCTGGGCGCTGGCCGATATACGGATCGGCGTGAGCATCGCCCAGGTCGACGACGTATTTCTCGCGCAAATGCGTGACTACATGGCCGCCCACGCCCGGGAACTGCCCGGCGTGACCCTGCAATTCGAAGACGCCCAGGGGGACGTGGTGCGCCAGCTTAACCAGGTGCAGAACTTCACCGCCCAGGGCATGGACGCAATTATCGTCAACGCCGTAGACACCGCCGCCACCCAGAAAATGACGGTCAATGCCCAACAGGCCAGGATCCCGCTGGTGTACGTCAACCGCCGCCCCGAGTTCAAGGAAGTACCGCCAGGGGTTGGCTATGTCGGCTCGGATGAGATCAAGGCCGGTGAAATCCAGATGCGCTACCTGGCCGAGAAAATGGGCGGCAAAGGCAACCTGGCGATCATGCTCGGGCTGCTGTCCAACAACGCCACCCACAACCGTACGCTGGGGGTCAAGAACGTGCTCAAGGACTATCCAGGTATAAAGATCGTCGAGGAGCAGAGTGCCGAATGGCAGCGCAGCAAGGCAATTGACCTGATGAACAACTGGATCGTGTCCGGGCGCAAAATCGACGCCGTGGCGGCGAATGCCGATGAAATGGCGATTGGCGCGGCCATGGCGATCAGCCAGGCCGGCATGCAGCCCGGCAAGGATATTCTGGTGGCCGGCAGCGATGGCGGCGCGGCCGGTTTGGACGCAGTGAAGAAAGGCCAGTTGCTGGTGACGGCGTATCAGGACAACAAGGGGCAGGCCGTGGGCTCCATTGACCTGGCGGTGAAGATGGTCAAGAAACAGCCGTATGACGCCGAGCTGACCATTCCTTATCAGCAGATCACCAAGGACAACTACCAGGCATTCCTCAACCCATAAACTTCATCGTGGCGAGGGGGCTTGCTCCCTCGCCACAAGTAGACCCGTCAGTCCTGACGTTCTGCGCGTCGCACAACCCCATTGACGACGATATACAGCAACGGCCCCACCGACACGAACACCGCCGTCAGCAAGAAGTACGGCAGCACCGACGCCAGCGACCGCCCCCGCGCCCGTGCATCCCGGTACATCCACACACAGGCCAGCACGGCCATCAGGTACAGGTCGATGACGACCTGCGCGGTGTCCGGGCGCGATATCAACTCTCGTCCGAAGGCCAGCAACGATTGCTCGGCCGTGAGCAGCGTGAACAGGGTGTACAGTGAAAAACCCAGCAGAGCGGCGAGGGCCAGATAAGGTTTGTGCATGGTCTGTTCCTTGACGTGATCGAGGCCCACCCTAGTGATAAGGTTGCCCCCTCGCAATGACCTCGGAGGTCATAGTCACGCCATGGATAACCCCGCTACTGCCGGCGAACATCTGCGCCAGCTACGCCGACAGGCTGGTCTGAGCCAACTTGACCTGGCCCTGATCACCGGCGTGTCCCAGCGCCACCTCAGTTGCCTCGAAACCGGCCGCGCCAAGCCGAGCCCAGGTACGTTGCATCACCTGCTCAGCGCACTGGAAACACCGCTGGAGCAGTGCAACCGCGTATTCCTCGCCGCCGGCTTCGCGCCACGCTATACCGCTACCCCGCTCGCCTCCCCGGCCATGGCCGCAATTCGCGAGGCGGTCAGCCATGTCCTGCACGCCAACAACCCGGCCCCGGCGATCCTGCTGGGCAGCCACTGGGAAGTGCTGGCGGCGAATGCGAGTACCGGCGCGCTGTTGGAACTGGTGGGGGTCACGCCGCCGCTGGAAGGCCTGAACCTGCTGACCACCCTGCTGCAACCCGGCGGCCTGGGCGACCACCTGGTCAACGCCGAAGAAATCCGCACCCTGGCCTGGCAACGGGCAAGCCGCGAGGCGCTGGACAACCCTGTGCTGGCCGCTCTACTGGCGAGCCTGCCCGCCCCCGCCCACACCACGCCGCCGCCTGAAATGCCGCCGCTGGTGTTGACCCGCGTGCATACCAGCCAGGGCGAGCTGAGCTTTCTGTCCACCTTCACCACCTTCGGCATGCCCCAGGACATCACCCTCGCCTCCCTGCGTATCGAACATCTGATTCCCGCAGACGACGCCACCTGGCAGGTGATGCGTGCCGCCCATGGGGAAAATGCCGCACTGGTTTTGTGAAATATCTGTACGTAGACTGCCGCCATACCTCACCTTAAGGCGGCGAAGAAAACGTCATGCAAGTTACCGAAGTCTCCATTGCCCAATTGCGCGCGGCGCTCGAATCCGGCCAGACCACAGCCGTTGAACTGGTGCAGGCTTACCTCGCACGGATCGATGCCTACGACGGCCCGCAGACCGCTACCGCCCTCAACGCCGTCGTCGTGCGTAACCCCGAAGCCCTCAAGGAAGCCCAAGCCTCCGATGCACGCCGGGCCAAGGGCGAAACCTTGGGGCCACTGGATGGCATTCCCTACACCGCCAAGGACAGCTACCTGGTCAAAGGGCTGACGGCCGCCTCGGGCAGCCCGGCCTTTGCCAGCCTTGTCGCCCAGCGCGATGCGTTCACCATCGAGCGCCTGCGCGCCGGTGGCGCCATCTGCCTGGGCAAGACCAACATGCCGCCGATGGCCAATGGCGGCATGCAGCGCGGCGTGTATGGCCGCGCGGAAAGCCCGTATAACGCCGACTACCTCACCGCGCCGTTCGCCTCCGGTTCGTCCAACGGTGCCGGCACCGCCACCGCCGCCAGCTTTGCCGCCTTCGGCCTGGCGGAAGAAACCTGGTCCAGCGGCCGTGGCCCGGCGTCCAACAATGGCCTGTGCGCCTACACCCCGTCCCGTGGGGTGATTTCGGTGCGCGGCAACTGGCCGTTGACCCCGACCATGGACGTGGTGGTGCCCTACGCCCGCACCATGGCCGACCTGCTGGAAGTGCTCGACGTGGTAGTGGCTGAAGACCCGCACACCCGTGGCGACCTGTGGCGCCTGCAGCCGTGGGTGCCGATCCCCAGCGTCGCCTCGGTGCGCCCGGCGTCTTACCCTGAATTGGCGGCGACGGCCGAATCCCTGGCCGGCAAACGCTTCGGCGTGCCGCGCATGTACATCAACGCCGACCCCGAGGCCGGCACCAGCGAGAAGCCCGGCATCGGCGGCCCGACCGGGCAGAAAATCAACACCCGTGCCAGCGTGATCGACTTATGGAAGGACGCACGCCAGGCCCTTGAAGCGGCCGGTGCAGAAGTCATCGAGGTGGATTTCCCGCTGGTGTCCAACTGCGAAGGCGACCGCCCCGGCGCGCCGACCGTGTTTACCCGTGGCCTGGTGTCCAGGGAATTCCTGCACGATGAACTGTGGGAACTGTCGGCCTGGGCCTTCGATGATTTCCTGCGCGCCAACAACGACCCGGCCCTGAACCGCCTGGCCGATGTGGACGGGCCGAAAATCTTCCCCCACGACCCCGGCACCCTGCCCAACCGTGAGGACGACCTGGCCGCCGGCATGGACGAGTACGTGCGCATGGCCGAGCGTGGCATCACCCCGTGGAACGAGATCAGCACCGTGCCCGATGGCCTGCGCGGCCTGGAGCAAACCCGGCGGATCGACCTGGAAGACTGGATGGATAAGCTCGGCCTCGACGCTGTGCTGTTCCCCACCGTGGCCGATGTAGGCCCTGCGGATGCCGATGTGAACGAAGCCAGTGCGGACATTGCCTGGAGCAACGGTGTGTGGGTGGCCAACGGCAACCTCGCCATCCGCCACCTGGGCGTGCCTACCGTTACCGTGCCCATGGGCGTGATGGCGGACATCGGCATGCCGGTCGGGCTGACCTTTGCCGGGCGCGCCTACGATGATTCGGCATTGCTGCGGTTTGCGGCGGCGTATGAAGCCACCGGCAGCAAACGCCTGATCCCGCCGCGCACGCCGCCGCTGGCGACAAACTAACTGATTCACTGTGGGAGGGGGCTTGCTCCCGATGTGGGAGTGTCAGTTGATGCATCTGTGGCTGACCCACTGCCATCGGGAGCAAGCCCCCTCCCACATTTGGATCTGCATATATCAGGTAGATCTCGGTCTGCTTTTACTCTGGCTTTTGCAGTCTTCGAGCCGACCGGAGTTGTCACTGGTGTACTCGGTTAAGTGTGGGGGCTTGCTCCCGATGAGGGAGTGTCAGTTGATGCATCTGTGGCTGACCCACTGCCATCGGGAGCAAGCCCCCTCCCACATTTGGAACTGCATATATCAGGTAGATCTCGGTCTGCTTTTGCTCTGGCTTTTTCGGCCTTGGAGCTAACTGGAGTTGGGCTGGTGTACTCGGTAAAAAATGTGGGAGGGGGCTTGCTCCCGATGAGGGCGTGTCAGTTGATGCATCGGTGGCTGACCCACTGCAATCGGGAGCAAGCCCCCTCCCACCGTTCTGAGCGCATTTCAAGTCAGGCCATATAGGGCACCGCAATCAGCAGGATTGCCGTGCCATGGCAGGCCGTCGCCGCCAACACGCCATGACGCATGCGCACCAGTGCGCAGGCCAGCCCTTCGATCAGGGTAAACAGCAACACCGGCCAGCCCAGTTGAGTCACGCTCAAGGCCAGGAAGGCATGGCAGGCGGCAAACGCCACGCCACTGATCAGCGCCGCTCGCAGCGGTGTCACCTGCTGTTCAAGGTAGCCCTGCAAAAACCCGCGAAACAACACTTCCTCCAGCGCATTGGCGCCATAGGCCAACACCACCATGCCCGGCAGCCACACCCAGTAGCCGGGGATCGCGTGCGGCTCTATTCCTTGATAGAGCCGCAACGGCACACCGATCAGGCAACCGACCGCAAGCCCCACCGCCAGGCCAAGGGCGCGGTGGCCCCGGGTCCATACCACCAGGCGCCACAACTCCGGCGCCACCCGGACCAACACTACGGCCAGCAGCACCGACAGGCCACCCAGCGCCGCCAATACAAAGGCATTCGCGGTGAAGGCGATTTGCACGTCGTCACTGAGCGCCCACATGCCCAGGGGCGTCATCACATCGCGCATCAGCACGAACGCCGCGAGCAAAATCAGGATGCGCATGGCCGGCAACGACTTGGGCGTCAACCCGAACCACAGGCCAAACAGCAGCAAGCCCGGCGCCAGGTGCAGGCCGTAGTTGAGCAGGACGACCAGACCTTGGCTGACCATCAGTCGTGCGCGACCGCGACCATGTCGATTTCCACCGCCGCCGACTTCGGCAGTTGCATCACCCCCACCGACGTGCGCGAATGCACCCCGGCACCGCCGAGGATCTCGTGCAACAGGTCCGAGGCGCCGTTGGCCACTTCACTCTGCTGATCGAAGTCCTCGGCGCTGCGTACATACACGGTGATACGCGGGATGGCCTTGACCCGATCCAGCGAACCGAGCGCCTGCTTGAGCAGGCCCAGGCAGCGCAATGCACTGATGCCGGCGGCGATCTGTGCCTGGGCCAGGGTCAAGGTGTCACCGACCTTACCCGGCAGCATGACCGTGTCGCCGACACGCGGGATCTGCCCGCTGATGTACAGATGGTTACCGTCGCGCACCAGCGGCGTGTAGTTGCCGCCGACTTTGAATTCATCCAATTGATAGCCGAGACGTTTTTGCACGGCTTGGTATTTTTCATCCGGTGTCATGCTCGGGAGTCCTCGTTGCGACGCTGCCACTCATCCACCACGTCGCCCATCGTCTTGGGTGTTGCGTTGCGAATCCACGCCATGAAAGGCCGGTCGAACGTGAACCCCGCGCCACAGTGCTCACGCATGAAACGGCGTACGTTCTGGGTGTTTTTGTAGTGTGAAGTGACAGGCGTGCTGCGGGTGATAGGGGCGCTGTGCCAATCAAAGTCCATTTGCGTAACGCTCTGATGTTTCAGGAGCACGCAGCATAGCGCTAAATAGCCACTGTGAACGCCGGCCAACCGGCGCTGACAGTGGATTTTTTTCAGCGCCTATCAGGCGAAATCCGCCCCTCGCGTATTGACGAACAACGCGTAGATCGAATGGCTGCCGGCCATGAACAGGCGGTTGCCTTCGCGGCCGCCAAAGCACAGGTTGGGGCAGCGTTCCGGCAGCGAGATATGCCCGATGGCCTTGCCCTGGGAATTGAACACGCGCACGCCGTCGAGCTTTTCCAGGTCGGCCTTGGGGTCGCCATTGCCGCCCCAGCCACACCAGAGATTGCCGCTCTCGTCGCACTTGATGCCGTCCAGCGCTGCGTATTCGAGGCCTTCGATATGCTTGCGCCGTTCGCCCAGGGTGCCGTCGTCCTTGACGTCAATCGCCCAGATCAGTCGGTTGGGCTTGGCGCGCCCTTCCACCACGTAGAGGGTCTTTTCATCCGGCGAAAAGCACAGGCCGTTGGGACCGTTGAGGTCGTCGATCACCCGCGTAACCTTGCCGCTGTCAGCGTCGATGCGATACACGCCATGGGGCTGGGTGGGGGTGATCTTGTGGCCTTCGTAGTTGTTGCCGGTCTGGAATGGCGGGTCGCTGAACCACACCGAACCATCGCGCTTGCACACAATGTCGTTGGGCGAGTTGAAGGGTTTGCCGTCAAAGCTGTCCGCCAGCACCGTGATGCTACCGTTATGTTCGGTGCGAGTGATGCGCCGCCCCTCGCCAGAAGTGGTCGAACCTTCGCACACCAGCAGGCGGCCCTGGCGATCGCGGCACATGCCGTTGGAGAAGTTGGCGTTTTCACGGTACACCGACAGGCTGTCGGTCACCTCATCCCAACGCACGATGCGGTTGTTGGGAATATCACTGAGCAGCAGGTAGCGGCCATCGCCGATCCACACCGGTCCTTCGGCCCAGCGCAGGCCGGTCGCCAGGCGCTCAACGCTGGCATTGAACAGGCGCAGCTCGAGGAAACTGTCGTCGAGCACCTTGATCAGGGGGTCTGGATAACGCTGGCTCAAGGGCTCGGCCGCGTCTGCCAGGCGAGGCAGGTTGCCCAGCACCGCCACCGACGCGGAAACCGCCAGGGATCGCTGGAGAAAGACCCGGCGGCTGTGTTCGGAACGGGCAGGCGAAGGGGGAAAATCCATGGGTATCTCCGTTATTTTATTGTTAGACGGGAGACTAGTTTTAACCTGTGATGAGACATCGTACAAGATTGAAGACTTCACCAAGCCTATACAACGCAAGGCACTGCGCAAATATTCCAAATTTTACTTTCCAAAAGCCCTTCGACTATTGCAATGTTGTACGACAACACATCCAGTAACGTGTTGCCCGTACACCTCCCCAACAACAATAAGGAAACACCCATGCAAAACGTCAAAGTGCTGATCGGTTTTCTGTGCCTGTTCAGCGGCTATGTGGCCGCGGCCCCTGCCGCCGACAAAGACGTCGCCCAAGCGGTCGACCACCTGACCCAGGCGATGCTGCATAAAGACCTCAAGCAGCTCCAGAGCCTGACCGCCGAGAACCTCACCTACGGCCACTCCAGCGGCAAGATCCAGAACAAGCAGGAATTCATCGCCGACATCGAGACCGGACGCAGCGGCTTCAAGACCCTGGAAATGCAGAAACAGACCATCACCCTGAGTGGCGATACCGCCCTGGTACGCAACCACTTCTCCGCCCTGGCGGTGAACAGCGGCAAGGAAGTGCCCACCGAAATCGAGAACTTCCAGATCTGGCAAAAACAGAAAGGCCACTGGCTGCTGATCGGTCGCCAGGCGTTTAAATTCTGATGGCTAGCGGTGGGCCATCGGGCTCACCACTGCACCACCTTGCGCACCGTCACCAACGCCTCGCGCAGCGCCGGCATGTCCACCGAGCCCAATGCCAGGCGCAACGCATGGGGCACGTGGGCCGAGACGGCGAAGGGCTCGGCGGTGGAGACGGAAATACCGTCGCGCTGCAAGGTCATGGCGACTTGATCGGCGCGGGCCTCTTCCGCCAGGGGCAGCCACAAGAAATACGATGACGGGTGGCTGGTGTAGGCCACCCCCTTGAGCACCTGCGCGGCCAAGGCTTGCCGCGCCCGCGCATCCTGGCGCTTGTGGGTTTCAAGTTGCGCCACGGTGCCATCCTCGAGCCAGGCCACCGCAATCGCACTCATCACCCCCGGCACGTTCCAGGTGGTGGCCATGATGGTGCGTTCCAGTGCTTTGACCCAACCCGACGGGGCAGCGATAAACCCCACGCGCAGGCCGGTCGCGACACTTTTCGACAGCCCGCCCACATAGACCGTGCGCTCCGGCGCCAATCTGGCCACGGGCAGCGGCGCGTCCTCGGCCAGGAACGCGTAGGCCGCGTCCTCGATGATCATCAGGTTGTGCTCACGGGCAATCGCCACCAACTGCTCGCGCTGCGCCAGGCTCAGCACCCAGCCCAACGGGTTATGCAAAGTCGGCATGCTGTACACGGCACGCACCGGGCGCTTGCGACACAGGCTGTGCAGGTAGTCCAGGTCCGGGCCGTCGGCAGTGACCGGGATGGCGACGATCTCCAAGTGCAGGGTCTCGGCCAGCACCTTGAACCCCGAATACGTCAAGGCGTCGACGGCGATCACATCACCGGGCTTGAGCAAGGTCATCATGGTCACGGCCAACCCGTGCTGGGCGCCACTGACCACCAGCACCTGTTCGGCCTCGACCGTCAGCCCTCGACTCAACAGGTGCCGCGCGACAGCGGCGCGCTCATGCAGGCGACCGGCGTGGGGCTGGTAACGCAGCAGCGCTTCAAGGTCGCCGGACAGCGCCAACTGGCGCAATGCGGTGCGCAGCAAGTCGGCCTGGCCCGGCAAGGACGGGTAGTTGAAACTCAGATCGAGCATGCCCGCCGCCACGCTCATCTGCCCGCTGCCCTGCCCCGGCGGCAGCGAGATTTCGCGCACAAAGGTGCCTCGGCCTGTCTCGCCACTGACCAGGCCCATGGCCTCCAGCTCGGCGTACACCCGGCTCGCGGTGACCAGCGCCAGGCCATGTTCGGCGGCCAGTTGGCGGTGGGTCGGCAGTCGCGTACCGGGGGGCATGCTGCCTGAGCGAATGGCCTCGGCGAAGCTGTCGACCAACGACTTGTAGCGGGCGCGGGGCATAGCGATGTATCCATGACAATTTTTTGATTGTCTTTATCTTCAACCCTAGGATGCCTGCCACGCAACTCATCCTTTTCGGACACCCCATATGGAACGTACAGCCCCCCTCAGCAACCTGGACACCCGCACCCAAGGCTGGATCAACGGTTTTATCGGCGTGGTGATCTTCAGCGGCTCGCTGCCGGCCACGCGCCTGGCGGTGATGGAATTCGACCCGGTGTTCCTGACCATGATCCGCGCCGCCATTGCCGCGCTGCTGGGGCTGGCCTTGCTGGGGCTGTTCAAGGAGCAACGCCCCGCGCGCCAGCAATGGATGCCCCTGGCCATCGTCGCCCTCGGCGTGGTGATCGGCTTTCCGTTGCTCACCGCGCTGGCGCTGCAATACGTGACCTCCGCGCACTCCATCGTCTTCATCGGCCTGCTACCGCTGGCGACCGCCGTGTTTGCTGTACTGCGTGGCGGCGAGCGTCCACGCCCGGTGTTCTGGCTGTTTTCGATCCTCGGCAGTGCGCTGGTGATGGGGTACGCCTTCGCCCAGGGCTTGAGCGCCGCACCGGCGGGTGACGTACTGATGCTGCTGGCGGTGCTGGTGTGCGGCCTGGGGTATGCCGAAGGCGCCAAACTGTCGCGCAGCCTGGGCGGCTGGCAGGTGATCTGCTGGGCGCTGGTGGTGTCGTTGCCGGTGGTGGTGCCGTTGAGCCTGGTGCTGGCGCCGTCGAGCGTCAGCGGTATCAGCCTGCCGGCCTGGCTGAGCCTGGGCTATGTGTCGCTGTTCAGCATGCTGATCGGCTTTGTGTTCTGGTATCGCGGCCTGGCCCAGGGTGGCATCGCCGCCGTCGGACAGTTGCAACTGCTGCAACCGTTCTTCGGCCTGGCGCTGGCAGCGGGCTTGCTGCATGAACAGGTCAGCCTGGGCATGCTGCTGGTGACGGTCGCGGTGATCGGCTGCGTGGCCGGGGCCAAGCGGTTCGCGCGCTAACGCTGGGGCGCGACCATCTTGAACTTGATGTTGATGTCGTCGGACACCACGCTGTTGCCGGCCCATTCGCCTTCGCCGATCCTGAAGTCGCCGCGCTTGAGGATGAACTCACCGTCGAACACGCCGATGCCATCCAGCTCCTTGAGCACCACGTTGACCGCCACCGGGCGCGTGGTGCCCTTGATCGTCAGGTTGCCGCTGATGTTGAAGCGGTTATCCCCCAGGGCCTTTACAGCGGTGGACTCATAGACGCCCACCGGATAGGTCGCGGTATCGAACCACGAGGCCCGTTGCAGCTCGTCGTTCGCATCGGGGCTGCCGGCATCGATACTCGCCAGCTGGATCTTGAGCAAGGCATGTCCGCTTTCGGGCTTTTGCGTGTCAAAGCTCAGCGTGCCTTCGAAGTCGCCGAAGGTGCCATACACCCGCTGCCCCAACTGCTTATAGGTAAAACTGATCTGGCTGGCGGTGCGATTGACGTCGGTGTACTCCGCCGCCTGGGCACAGCCGATAGCACCCAGGACCAGGACCAACGGTAGAATTCGACGCTTCATGCCACGCTCCGCAAAAAATGGATGTATTCCCATCAGGTGCCTGTCCTGCTAAACAGACTAGTCGCTCACAACAATAAGGACGCTGCATGCCCACCCCTTCTCTACAGGACATCACCGCGCCGGAAGGCATCTGCTACGGTTGCGGCGGCAGTAACCCCCATGGCTTGCATATCAAGAGCCGCTGGGATGCCGATGGTGTCCATCTCATCGCCGAACATCACCCCGAGGCAAAATACAGTGGCTGGCCCGACCTGGTCTACGGCGGCCTGATCGCCATGCTGGTGGACTGCCACTCCAACTGGACCGCCATGGCCTACCACTACCGTGCCGAACAGCGCGAACCCGGCAGCCTGCCGCGCATCGACTGCGTCACCGGCAACCTGGGGATCAAATTCATCAAGCCGACTCCCATGGGCGTTCCGCTCACCTTGCGTGCGCGGGTCGAAGGCGAAGTGGGCCGCAAAAGCCGCGTGGTCTGCGAGGTGTACGCCGGCGAGGTGCTCACGGCCATCGGCGATTCGCTGTTCGTGCGCGTCGACACCCGCGAACTGGCTGCGTCCGCCCATGGCCGTGACAGCTGATCCTGGTCTACATTGACTGGCACCGCTAATCGAGGACCGAACCGATGACTCGTCTCACCGCGAAAGACTTTGCCCCCGAACTGCTGGAACTCTACGACGGCTACGCCCACGGCAAGCTCAACCGCCGCGAATTTCTCGACCGCGCGGCGCTGTTCACCTTTGGCGGCCTCACCGCCTCGGCCCTGCTGGCGGCCCTGAGCCCCAACTATGCCCTGGCCGAACAGGTGAAATTCACCGACCCGGACATCGTTGCCGACTACATCACCTACCCCTCGCCCAAGGGCAACGGCACCGTGCGTGGCTACCTGGTGCGCCCGGCCAAGGCCACCGGCAAGCTGCCGGCCGTGGTGGTGGTCCACGAAAACCGTGGCCTCAACCCCTACATCGAAGACGTCGCCCGGCGCCTGGCCAAAGCCGGGTTTATCGCCCTCGCGCCGGACGGCCTGACCTCGGTGGGCGGCTATCCCGGCAACGATGAAAAAGGCGTGGCGCTGCAACAGACAGTCGACCCGACCAAGCTGATGAACGACTTCTTCGCCGCCATCGAATGGCTGACGCACCACGACAGCAGCACCGGCAAGGTTGGCATCACCGGCTTCTGCTATGGCGGCGGCGTGACCAATGCGGCGGCGGTGGCGTACCCGGAACTGGGCGCGGCGGTGTCGTTCTACGGGCGCCAGCCGGAAGCCAAGGACGTGCCGCGCATCAGGGCGCCGATCATGCTGCATTACGGCGAGCTGGATACGCGGATCAACGAGGGGTGGCCGGCGTATGAAAAGGCCCTGAAGGCCGCCGGCACGACTTATGAAGCGTACATCTACAAGGGCGCCAACCATGGCTTCCATAACGATTCGACACCGCGTTATGACGAGGCCGCGGCGAATCTGGCGTGGGAAAGGACACTGGGTTGGTTCCGCAAATACCTGGCCTGAATGCAGTCAACATGTGGGAGGGGGCAAGTCGAATCGTCGCACCGCCCCTCCCACATTGACCATCACCACCTTAATGTTTCTTTATGCTCCAAGAAAACTCAGACACTCCCACCCTCCCCCAGCAACCAGTCCTTGAACACCAGCATCGCCGAGGTCTCGGCCCGCGACTGCAAGCGCGTCAGCCAGTAGCTGCCAGTGGTGATGCCGACGTCGAATGGCTGGCGAATCACATCACTCTCCAGTTGCCGCGAGAACATCATCGCCGGCGCCAGCGCCACGCCGCTGCCTTGCAGCGCAGCCTCCATCATCGCCAGCGACGAGTCGAACACGATGCTGCGCGGTACCAGGGTGTCGGCGGGCAGACCGGCGGCCTGAAGCCACAGGCTCCACTCATCCGCGCGGTAGGAGCGCAGCAGCGTGTGTTTCAACAGGTCGGCCGGCGTGTGCAACTGCGCGGCGAGTGACGGCACACACAGTACCGTCAGCGGCGCTTCCAGCAACTCCAGCGCATCCGTGCCGTGCCAGGCACCTGCACCGAAACGAATCGCGTAATCCAGGCCTTCGGCAGCCACGTCGACTCGATTGTTATGGGTGGACAGGCGCAGGTCGATGAACGGGTAGCGGCTCTGGAAGTCCGGCAGACGTGGCAGCAGCCAGCCGACGGCAAAGGTGCCGACCGCGCCCACGGTGAGTACCTCGCGGTAATGCCCGCCCTCGAACTGACCCAAGGTGTGGGCAATGCGGTCGAACGACTCGCGCACCACCGGCAGCAGGGTTTCGCCCTCGCGGGTGAGCATCAACCCGCGGGGCAGGCGCTTGAACAAGGTGACAGTGAGCTGCGCCTCCAGGCTCTTGACCTGATGGCTGACCGCCGCCTGGGTCACGCATAACTCAATGGCGGCGCGGGTAAAGCTCAAATGCCGGGCGGCCGCTTCGAAGGCGCGCAAGGCGTTCAACGGTAAGTGGGAGCGGAGCATATTGACCCCAATATTTCTAATGACTGCTGCGAGATATCATCGTTTGCCCAGGACCGGCGAACGGCCTACATTTGCCTCGCCCGCGCAGGCTCTTTATTCAATCGATCATTCTCATGGAAGCGTTATCATGCCCCAACATTTACTGTCTGGCGTGCGTAATTTCACCGCCCTCGCGGTGTTTATCGCCGCCGGCAACTGCCTGGCGTCCACCGACCTGCAGGCGGTGGTGGATGCCAATGTAAAACCGCTG
Source organism: Pseudomonas sp. CFBP13509 (assembly GCF_005233485.1). Taxonomy (NCBI): domain Bacteria; kingdom Pseudomonadati; phylum Pseudomonadota; class Gammaproteobacteria; order Pseudomonadales; family Pseudomonadaceae; genus Pseudomonas; species Pseudomonas sp. CFBP13509. Next base: position 184,281 of record NZ_QGAA01000011.1, on the reverse strand, counting down.
ATGCAGCAGCAGTCGATTAACGGCCTGGTGGTCGGCGTGGTGCGGGACGGCAAGGCGCAATACTTTAACTACGGAATCGCCGCCACCGATACCCGCCAGCCGGTCAGCGAAAACACCCTGTTCGAAGTGGGTTCAGTGAGCAAGACCTTCACCGCGACCCTGGCCGGTTACGCGGTAGCCAGCGGCAAACTCACGCTCTCCGACCCGGCCAGCCATTACCTGCCGGCACTGGGCGGCGGCAAGTTCGACCACATCAGCGTGCTCAACCTCGGCACCTACACCGCCGGCGGCTTGCCCCTGCAATTCCCCGCCAATGCGGATAACACCCAGCGCATGATCAGCTACTTCCAGCACTGGCAACCCGACTTCGCCCCTGGCACCCAGCGCCTGTATTCCAACCCGAGCCTGGGGTTGTTCGGCTACCTGGCGGCGCAGAGCCTCAAGCAGCCGTTCGATCAGGCGATGGAAAAGACCCTGTTGCCCGCACTCGGGCTCAAGCACACCTTCATCAAGGTGCCGCAGAGCCAGATGAGCCTGTACGCCCAAGGCTATGGCAAAGATGGCAAACCGGTACGCGTCGGCCCCGGCGCCCTGGACAGCGAGGCCTACGGCATCAAGACCAGCGCTGCGGACTTGCTGAAGTACGTTGACGCGAACATGCACCCGGCGACGCTGGATAAAACCCTGCAGCAGGCGATCAGCATGACTCACACGGGTTACTACAGCGTGGACGGCATGACCCAGGGCCTGGGCTGGGAAATGTACCCCTACCCCATCCCGCTCGATGGGTTGATGGCCGGCAACTCCACACCCATGGCAATGGAACCGCACGCGGTCAACTGGCTGACCCCGCCCCAGGCGCCCCACGCCGACACCCTGGTGAACAAGACCGGCTCCACCAATGGGTTTGGCGCCTACGTGGCGTACGTGCCGAGCAAGGGAGTGGGCGTGGTGATATTGGCGAACAAGAACTACCCGAATGCCGAACGGGTAAAGGTCGCCCATGCAATCTTGAGTGCACTGGACCAATAGAGCCTGACGCAAAACCAATGTGGGAGGGGCAAGCCCCAATACCAGTCAGTTAAGACACTTTGCAGGAGCGAGGGGGACGCCTAGTTCTTGCTCGCGAAAAACGCCCAGGCAACGCGTTCATTCTCGATAAACGTGGTGGCCCTGAGTTCTTCGCGAGCAAGAACTAGGCGTCCCCCTCGCTCCTACAGTGAGTCACTTGCTGACCCGCGCTACATCCCCAACCAGTGCGGCAAGGCCAGCGAGATAAACGGCAAGTACGTGACCATGATCAGGAACACCAACAGGATCATCAGCCACGGCAACGCCGCACGAATGGTCTGCCCCAGCGTCAACCCGGTCACCGCCGAGGTGACGAACAGGTTCAGCCCCACCGGTGGGTGCACCAGGCCGATTTCCATATTGACCACCATCACGATGCCCAGGTGAATCGGGTCGATGCCCAGCTTCATGGCGATCGGGAAGAAGATCGGCGCCAGGATCAGCACGATGGCCGAAGGCTCCATGAAACTGCCGGCGATCAGCAGCACCACGTTGACCATGATCAAAAAGCCAATCGGCGTGAGGCCCTCGGACAGCACCCAGGCGGTGATTTCCTGGGGGATCTGCTCGGTGGTCAGCACATGGGCGAAGAGCATGGCATTGGCGATGATAAACATCAGCATGATCGCCAGGCGCCCGGACTCCAGCAGCACCTTGGGGCAGTCGCGCAGCTTCATGTCCTTGTAGACGAACAACGCCACAAAGGCCGAGTACACCGCCGCCACCGCCGCCGCTTCGGTGGGGGTGAACATGCCGCTGTAGATGCCGCCGAGGATGATCACCAGCAGCAACAGGCCCCAGAAGGCGCGGCGCGCACAGCCCAGCCATTCACCCAACGTCGCCCGTGGCTGGGCCGGCAGCTTCTTGATGCGCGCGACAATGTAGATCGCCACCATCAGCATCAGGCCCAGCAGCAAGCCCGGGATCACCCCGGCCATGAACAGCTTGCCCACCGAGGTTTCCGTCGCCGCCGAGTACACCACCATTACGATCGACGGCGGAATCAGGATGCCCAGGGTGCCGGCGTTGCAGATGATCCCCGCGCCGAATTCCTTCGGGTAACCGGAGCGCACCATGCCCGCCACCGCAATCGAACCCACCGCCGCCACCGTCGCCGGGGATGAGCCGGACAGCGCCGCAAACAGCATGCACGCCAGTACCGCCGCAATCGCCAGGCCGCCACGGATATGCCCGACACAGGCGTTGGCAAAGTCGATCAGCCGCTGCGCCACGCCGCCGGTGGTCATGAACGCACCGGAAAGCAGGAAGAACGGGATCGCCAGGAAGGTATAGGCGTCGGAGGTTTCGAACAGCTTGATCGCCAGGGAACTGACCGAGTCCGGGCTGAACATCAGGATCGACACCGCGCCCGACAAACCCAGCGCAATGGCAATCGGCACGCCGAGGAACATGAACACGAACAACAGCAGGAACAGACAGAGCACGGCCATCAGTGACGCTCCCCATGGCTGCCTGCCAATTTGCTGGCCTCACCGGCCTCGTCAGCCAGCCCCAACCCGACCTGACGGCGGGTAAAGATGCGGTAGAAGATCTCCAGGTAGCGGATAAACACCAGGGCAAAACCGATGGGCACGATGATCACAATGTCACCCACGTCGATACCGAACTGGTCGAGGTCTTCGGCGCCGATATGGGCGGTCATCACCGCGCTGACCCACTTGTAGCTGGCGACCATGAACAGCCCGGCATAGGCCAGGCAGCACAGGCAGGCGAGCATGCCCAGCACGCGCTGCACCGGACGCCGGGTCAGCTTGACCAGCGCGTCCACCCCCAGGTGGCCGGCGGTGCGCACCCCATAGGAAATGCCGAAGAAAATCAGCCAGCCGAACATGGCCTTGGTCAGCGCCACGCTCCAGGTCATGTCCTGGGCCCAGGTCATGGTGTGGTCGCCCAGCGCGCCGAAGAACGTGCTGCTCCACGCCCACTTGTCAGACAGGGCAAAGAACAGCGTGTAGATGTTGTTGAGCATGACGTAAACAAATGTCACCAGGGTCATGGCCGCCAGCAGGAAGGCAATAAAGCCTTCCTCCAGGTGCTCCCAGACGCGCCTTAGCGTTTGCATGGCAAAACCTCGCGAAAGCAAATGAGATGTCAGGGCGGAAACCGGATTCAATGGTTGGAGGCATCCGCCGCCTTGATCAGATCAGCCCCGATTTCCCCTTCGAACTTCTGCCACACCGGCCGCATCGCTTCGCGCCACAACTGGCGTTGCTCGGGGGTCAGCTCGATGATTTCGCTGGTCTTGGCCTCGACGATCTTCTGCCTGGCCGACTGGTTCAGCGCTTCGGCCTGTTTGTTCACCTCGACGGTGACCTCGACCATGACCTGCTCCAGGGTGCCGCGGATGTCCGGCGGCAGGCCGTTCCAGAACGTGGCATTGGTGATGACCATGTAGTCGATCAGGCCATGGTTGGATTCGGTGAAGTACTTCTGCACTTCGTTGACCTTCTGGCTTTCATAGTTCGACCAGGTGTTCTCGGTGCCATTCACGGTGCCGGTCTGCAAGCCCTGGTACACCTCGGCAAAGCTCATCTTGCGCGGGTTGGCACGGATCGCCTTGAACTGCTCCTCCAGCACGCTGGAGGCCTGCACGCGGAACTTCAGGCCACGGGCGTCCTTGGGTTCATGCAGTGCCTTGTTGGCGGAGAGTTGCTTGAGGCCGTTGTGCCAATAGGCCAGGCCGAGGATGTTCTTGCTCTGCATCGAGGTCAGCAGTTGCTTGCCCTCGGCGGCCTGGAAGCGGTCGACGGCGGCCAGGTCGTTGAACAGGAATGGCAGGTCATAGATCTGCACTTGCCGGGTGTATTGCTCGAACTTGGCCAGGGACGGCGCCAGCATCTGCACGTCGCCCAGCAGCAGGGCTTCCATTTCCTTGCCGTCGCCGAACAGTGACGAGTTGGGGTACACCTCGACCTTGACCTTGCCGGGCAAGCGTTCTTCGGCGAGCTTCTTGAACAGCAACGCGCCCTGGCCCTTGGGGGTGTTTTCAGCGACCACGTGGGCGAACTTGATCACGATCGGGTCCGCCGCCTGGGCCAGGCCCGCGGCAAACAAGGTGGCGGCGCAGAACAGCGCCCGAGAAAGCTTGAGCATGGAAAATCACCTTCTTATTGTTGTGTTGTAGGGCAAGGTGCCTGATATGACGCGTGTAGTGAATTTCGAATTTTTGATACCTGCGTTCGGCCACGCCGAACACCAACCTCAAGAAAAATGCAGTTCCCCCTCCACATTTGATTCGGTTCCGTCAGCTATAACTGTGCGAGCAACCGCTGCGCCCGCAACAACACCGGCGCATCCACCATCTGCCCATCAATCTGGTAAGCCCCCGCCCCATGCGCCCCGGCGTCAACCACCCGCCGTGCCCAGGCCAGGTCGGCGGCGCTGGGCGCCAACGCTTCATGGATCACCGCCACCTGCCTGGGATGGATACACAACGCGCCGGCAAAGCCCATTTCATAGGCATGCCGGATCGAACGGCGCAGGCCTTCAGGATCGTCGATGGCCGGGTGCACGCCATCCAGTGGCGCCACCAGGCCAGCCGCGCGGGAATGCACGATCAGCGCCAGGCGTGCCTGGTCGAGGGCGAACTGCGCGGCCGGGGAGTTGCTGCTCAAGTTGAGGTCCAGCGCCAGGTCCAGGCCGCCGAATGACAGGCGTTCGACCTGCGGCGCCCCCGCGATGTCGGCCACCGCCAGCAAGCCCCGTGCGCTTTCTATAATCGGCCAGATCACTTTGCCCGCAGCGGCGACCACCGCCACCTGGGCCGCGCTTTCCACTTTCGGCAACAGCACACCTGCCACGTTGACGTGGGCTTTGCAGAACGCCACATCTTCAAAATGCTCGGCATGTTCCGGCGCGTTGATGCGCACCCACACCCGGGCCTGCGGGTGACTTTGCAGGAACGCCCCGAGGTTATCCCGCGCCTGGCGCTTGAGCGGCTCTTCCACCGCGTCTTCGAAATCCACGATCACGGCGTCGGCGCCACTGGCCAGCGCCTTGGAAAATCGCTCCGGTCGGCTGCCGGGAACAAACAGCGCAGAGCGCACAAGAGGGTTTGGCATAACGGACTTCCTTATTAGATAACGCCGCGCGCGCGCAGGCTGTCGATGGCATCGCCGGAGTAACCGAGCTGCTCGAGGATGCCCTGGCTGTGCTGCCCCAGCGCCGGCACGGCGTCCATGCGCGGGGTAAACGCCCCGTTGCGCGCCGGCGGCAGCAGCGACGGCAGCGGCCCGGCAGGGCTTGCGACTTCACGCCAACTGTCGCGGGCCTTGAGCTGCGGGTGGTCCCACACGCCTTGCATATCGTTGACGCGGGCGCTGGCGATCTGCGCGTCCTCCAGGCGCTGGATCACGGCCTCGGCGCCCAGTTGGGCAAAGCTGTTGACGATGATCTGGCGCAGCACCTCGCGGTTGGCCGAGCGCTTGAAGTTGGCGCTGAAGCGCTCATCCGTCGCCAGTCCAGGTGTGAGCAGCACCTTGTCGCAGAACGCTGCCCATTCACGCTCGTTCTGCAAACCGAGCATCACCGTGCCGCCGTCACCGGTGGGAAACGGCCCATAGGGGTAGATGGTCGAGTGCGCCGCGCCGGCACGCGGGGGTGGAGGCGCACCGTCGAAGGCGTAGTACATCGGGTAGCCCATCCACTCCACCAGGCTTTCGAGCATGCTCACGTCGATGCGGCTGCCCTGCCCCGTCTTGCCGCGCAACAGCAGCGCGGAAAGGATGCCGCTGTAGGCGTACATGCCGGCGGAGATATCGGCGATGGAGCAACCGGCCTTGGCCATCTGCTCGTCACCCGGGCCACCGGTCACCGACAAAAAGCCGCCCTCGCTCTGGATCAGCAGGTCATAGGCTTTCTTTTTCTCGTAGGGCCCGCCTTCGCCATAGCCGGAAATGTCGCAGACGATCAGCCGTGGAAAGCGTGCATGCAGCGCCTCGAACGACAGGCCCATGCGCGCCGCCGCGCCCGGTGCAAGGTTCTGCACCAGCACATCGGCATCCGCCAGCAGGCTGTCGAGGATGGCGTCGGCGTCGTCCTGCTTGAGGTCCAGGGTGAGGCTTTCCTTGGAGCGGTTGGTCCACACGAAATGCGAGGCCAGGCCACGCACGCGCTCATCGTAGCCACGGGCGAAATCACCGGCACCGGGGCGTTCGATCTTGATCACGCGGGCGCCGAGGTCGGCCAGTTGACGGGTGCAAAAGGGCGCGGCGATCGCGTGTTCCAGGCTGACAACGGTGATGCCGTCCAGCGGTCGTGGGTCAGTCATGACAGTTCCTCAGAGCCAGTGGGCCATGGACGCGGCGTTGCGCACATCCCAGACTTTGGCGATCAATGCGGCGGCCTGGGCCGGTGTGCGAGCGTTACTGAACCGGGCGAGGCGCTGGAATTTATCCGCCAGTTCTGCACGGCTCAGGGTGTTGCCCGGGTCGCCCTTGGGCTCGTCGATGGCGCCGTGCAGGGTGCGGCCGTCAACCGTGGTGACGGTGACGCGGCCGAGCCAGCGCTGCGGGTAGGCGCCATCGACCTCGGGGTCGAGGGTCATGCTGACCCTGTCGCGAAAGGCGGCGACGGCGGGATCGGTCAACGCCGATTCATGGAACTCGGTGAGCCCGGCCTTGCCATGCACGGCGATCAACCCCAGCACGGTGCCCATGGAGAACTTGGCCTGATGCACGCTGGTCGGCACGCTTACCCGCCCCAGTACATCGATGGCGCCTTGGTGCACACGGGTTTCCACACGGGCGATATCGACGGCCTCCAGGCCTTCGCGTTGCATCAACGCCAGCAACGCATCGGCGGCCGGATGGGTATGGCGGCACGACGCGTGGAACTTGAACGAGGTCTCCAGCAGCGCCCAACGGCTACCAAGGCCAGCCGATAACTTGCTCGGTTCGGCATCCGTGGACATACCCGCCGCCAGGCCCTGGTCGCCTTCGAGGATATTGCGCGCACCGGTCAGGCCATCCGCCGTCAGGTACGCGGCGAGCAAACCGTCCGCGGCCGCCTTGGCCGTGTGCAGTTGCTTGGAGTCGGCGGCATCGCGCAGGAATTCCCACAGCCCGGCGGCCTGGGTGCCGGCGCTGCCGAGCAGATGGATGAACTGGTCCTGATTGAAATCCAGCAACTTGCCCACCGCCACGGCCGCCGCCAGGGTGCCCACCGTGGCCGTGGTGTGGAAGATGCGGTAGTGGGAGCGCCCCATGAATTCGCCGATGCGGATCCCGGCCTCATAGCCGGCCACCGAGGCCAGCAACACGTCACGGCCGGATTTACCGAGGTCCTGGGCGGCGGCCAAGGCAGCGGGAAACACCACGGTGGCCGGGTGCAGCACCGAGCTGTTGTGCAGGTCATCCTGTTCCACCAGGTGGGACGAGGCGCCGTTGACCAGTGCGGCGAAATACGCGCTGCTGCCGGTGCCATTGACGATCACCTGCGCCGGGCCGCTGCTCGGGCCCATCTTCTGGGCATAGCGCTCGAACAACGGGATCGGGTGCGCGCCCTGGCTGGCCAACGCGGACGCCAGCCAATCCAGGAACAGGTCTTCGGTGCGCGCCAGCACGGGTTCGGGCAACTGCTCGTAGGCCAGGTCGGCCAGGAACCGACACAGGGCTTGGGTATGGCTCATGGGCAGGCCCTCAGAAGCTGCGTGGCAGCTCGAGCAGGTGCTCGGCCACGTAGGACAGGATCAGGTTGGTGGAGATCGGCGCCACCTGGTACAGGCGCGTCTCGCGGAATTTGCGCTCGACGTCGTACTCGCAGGCAAAGCCAAAGCCGCCGTGGGTCTGCAGGCAGGCATTGGCCGCTTCCCAGGACGCCTTGGCCGCCAGGTACTTGGCCATGTTCGCGCTGGCGCCGGCATTCACGCCGCTGTCGTATTCCGCACAGGCGCGCCAGCGCATCAGGTCGGCCGCCTCGACTTCGATATGGGCTTCGGCAATCGGAAACTGCACGCCCTGGTTCTGCCCGATGGGCCGGCCGAACACCACGCGGTCGCGGGCGTAGGCGCTGGCCTTGTCGATAAACCAGCGGCCATCGCCGATGCATTCGGCGGCGATCAGGGTGCGTTCGGCATTGAGGCCATCGAGGATGTATTTGAAGCCCTTGCCCTCTTCGCCGATCAAGCTATCGAGGGGCAGTTCAAGGTTGTCGAAGAACAACTCATTGGTCTCGTGGTTGACCATGTTCGCGATGGGCTGCACGGTCAGGCCGTTGCCGATGGCCTCACGCAGATCGACCAGGAAGATCGACATGCCTTCGGACTTTTTCTTCACCTGTGCCAACGGGGTGGTGCGCGCCAGGAGGATCATCAGGTCGGAATGCTGCACCCGCGAGATCCAGACCTTCTGGCCGTTGATCACGTATTTGTCGCCACGCTTGATCGCGGTGGTCTTGATCTTGGTGGTGTCGGTGCCGGTGGTGGGCTCGGTGACCGCCATGGATTGCAGGCGCAATTCGCCACTGGCGAGCTTGGGCAGATAGAAGCGTTTTTGCGCCTCGCTGCCGTGACGCAACAGGGTGAACATGTTGTACATCTGCCCGTGCACGGTGCCGGAGTTACCGCCGCAGCGGTTCACCTCCTCGAGGATCACCGAGGCTTCGGCCAGGCCCAGGCCGGAGCCGCCGTACTCCTCGGGAATCATCGCCGACAGCCAGCCGGCGTCGGTCAGCGCCTTGACGAAGGCTTCGGGGAAGCCCTTTTCTTCGTCGATCCGGCGCCAGTAGGCCGCGTCGAATGCGGCGCACAAGGCGCGCACGCCGTCGCGGATGGCATTGAGTGCTTCGTTGTCATTCGGGTTCATCTCACGGCTCTCCGCCTGTTGTTCTTGGCTTATTCGAAATGCACTTCAGCGGTCTGCGCCAGGCCATCGGTATTCCCGGCCCACAACGCCGCCGCCCCGGTTTCACTGATGCGACCGCCCACTGCGAACGGCTGCGGCGCAATCAACGGGCGCACGCCGCGATAGGCAAAGCGCCGCACGGTGGCTTCGGGATGGGCGCGGCAAAACGCGCGCAGGCTCAAGGTCGCGATCAGCGGGCCATGCACCACCAGCCCGGCGTAGCCTTCGGTGCCGGTGACATAGGGGTAGTCGTAGTGAATGCGGTGACCGTTGAAGGTCACGGCGCTGTAGCGAAACAGCAGGGTCGGCGTGGGGTCGATGGTTTCCTGCCACTCGCCCTGGGCCAGGGCCTCGCCGCTGCCCGGCTTGGGCGGCGTCGGCTCGCGGTAGACAATGTCCTGTTCTTCGCGGATCGCCAGGCGACCGTCCTGGGCATAGTCATGGCGCACGGTGACAAACAACAGCGAGCCGCTGCGGCCGGTCTTTTCTTCGACCTGGGTGATGGTCGACACGCGGGTTGCCGCCTCGCCGGCCCGCAGCGGGTGCAGGAATTCGATACGCCCGCCGGCCCACATGCGATTACGGTTATCCGCCGGCGGCAGGAAGCCGCCACGGGCCGGGTGGCCGTCGCCGCCCAGGGCGCTTTCCGGCAGCGGGTCCTGGAAGAAGCACCACTGCCACAGCGGCGGCAGGACCGCGCCCTGCTCGGGGACGGCTTCGCCAAAGGTGGCGGCAATGCGTTTGAGCAGGTTATGGCTCAGGTGGTCGTGGGCGGTTTCGCTTCGGCCGATCCAGTCAGTAGCGCTCATCAGGTACAGGTCCTCGGGCAGTGAGTGTCTGCCCCGGATCATGCAAGCGCCGGCCCGTTCTGAGAATTTGCATTTCAATAAACCGGCGTTCGGCTATGCTGAACGCTCTTTCCCCGACATAACACCCGCGCGGCCCAGATCCGTAGGATTTGGGCGGTGTTGGATAGGACGGTATCTACCGGGTTCATTCATACGGGAGTTTTGCATGCACTTCGACCTGGCCGACCTGCGCCTGTTTATCCATATCGCCGAATCCCCCAGCCTGACCCAGGGCGCCAGGCGCGCGTTCCTCTCGCCGGCCGCCGCGAGTGCGCGGATCAAGGCGCTGGAAGGCCAGCTCGACACGCGCCTGCTGTACCGTGACAGCCGTGGCGTAGAGATCACCCCTGCGGGCGAACGGCTGCTGCACCATGCGCGGTTGATCATGCGCCAGGTGGATTACCTCAAGAGTGAGTTCACCCAATACGGCGTGGATTCCGCCGGGCATATCCGCATCTTCGCCAACACCACGGCGGTCACCGAGTTCCTCCCGGAGGTGCTGGCCGGCTTCCTGTCCCAGCGCCCTGGCGTGACCGTCGACCTGCAGGAGCGCTTGTCCCGCGATATCGTGCGCGGCGTGCTGGATGGCACCAGCGACATGGGCATCATCGCCGGCCCCGTGGAGGCGGCGGGTTTGCAGGTGCTGCACTTCAGCACCGACAAACTGGTGCTGATGGTGCCCGTCGGCCACGCCTTGGCCGATCAAGCCTCGGTCACCCTGGAACAGACCCTGGCCTATCAGCATATCGGCCTGCATGAAGGCAGCACCTTGCTCAGCTTCCTGCGTGAACACGTCGAGCGGTTGGGCAAGCAGTTGTCGCTGCGTATCCAGGTGTCGAGTTTCGAGGCGATTTGCCGGATGGTCGAAGCGGGCGTGGGCATCGGCATCATCCCCGAGTCCGCCGCCGTACGGCACAGCCGCACCATGCAACTGGTGGCGGTGACGCTGGATGAGCCGTGGGCGATTCGTGAGCGCAGTATTCTGGTCAGGGAGCTTGAGGCACTGCCCGGCACCATACGGGCATTGATTGCCACGCTGATGCCGGAAACGGTCAATGCAGGGTGAGGTTGTGCTGGCTGGCGTGGTCGAGGTTGATGTGGCTCAAGCGGCCTTGATCATCGAATAACAGCCAGTCCGTCCCCAGGCGCCGCGCCTGGACTTGCGCTTGTGGCCAGTGCAGGCTGACGCAGAGCCGGTCGCTGGCGCGATGAATGAAATGCCAACGGGTCGCCTCTTCCTCCACGCCATAGCGAATCAGCAGCCAGTCCTCGAACAGGAATGGCCAGACCGTTTGATCCCACTCCTCCTCCCGCAGGTTGCCGGGCAAACGATAGCCCTTGCGCGCCCCACCCTGCTTCAGGACGAGGACCGGCGGCCCTTCGCTGTCGTACTTGATCAAGTATTGCGCCGCCTGACCGGTTGCACTGGGTAGCCCGAAATCCGCTTCTATGACATCGATTCCAGGGTCGCGACTGATCAAGCGACGCTCCGGCAAACGATAATGCCAGAGCGCCAGGATCCCGCCCATTTCCAACAGCCACAAGTATTCGTTGTGCTGATCCGTCTCGAGGGCATGCACCCGTGCCGTTAGATCGCCCACGTGCCATAACGTTTCAAACCCACGATCGACGTCCACCACCCTCAGTTCCCGGTCACGGCCGACGGTCCAGGCAGTGCCGTCAAACACCTTGGCAAATACGTCCAGCGCCAAGACACCAAGGTCCGTGGCCGTGCGGCTTACCAGGTCCAGCTTGCTGATACGCCACAGCCGGTCTCGACGCGTCAGCGCCAAGGCCACTTGGCGGCTGTGGCCGATGACAATCTGCTGCGCCGGCACCGCAAAATGAAACAGCGTCTTGCCCTGCGCATCCACCACCAGCGCGCCGGCCTCGCCCAGCCCCAACAGGTAACGCTCATCGTGCAGGGGCACGGCATCCAGGATCGGCCGATTGCCCGCCGCCGGTGCGGACCACTCCAGCGTGCTGCCCACGCGGTCCAGCGACACAACGGCTGGACGTTTCAGCGCCTGGCCCGGCAAGTCCGCCTGAAGCAATTTATCCCGACTCATTTTGACCAGCGCCTGCAACTGATTGAAGTTCAGACGCCCGTGCCCACTGAACTGGTCGGCAAGAATCGCGTGCACGGTAGCGCCTGCCAGCCAGGCCAGGGCCGAGGATTGGGCTTTATGTTCCAGCAATGCCTCGGCCAGGGCGGCGCGCTCGCTGCCGCGCGCGGGGTCGTCACGCACGTCTTCGACCCATTCGCCGTACGCCTCCAGGGTGTCCGGCAGCAGGATGGCGCGCTTGACCAACGCGCCAATGGCCAGGCGCCCACCGGCCGCTTCGGCATTGAGCAGCCATTGCGCGGCGCGTGGGCGTTCAGCCGGCAGGCTCCAGATCACATCGACCGCTTGCAGCCACAACCCCTTGGCGATCAACGCTTCGGCCCACTCCAGGCGCAGGCGGTCGGCGGTTTCCGGTGATTTGGCCTGGAGCATCAGCACCGCATCGCCGAAGGCATCGTCACGGCGCGCCACCAGCAAGGCGCGCTGCCAGTTCTCGGCCAGGCACAACAGGCGTACGATCACCCCAGGTGGCATATCCCAGGCCAGGGCGAGGTCGGCGGCTTGTTGATAGCGCGCGTGTTTTTCCAGGTAATCGAGGGCCTGCTGACGCTCCTTGAGCAACTCGGCGAGGATAAACACCGCTTCTTCAATGCGCCCGGCGCGGTCCAGGCGCTCATAGCTCTGGCGGTAGACCTGGCGCAGGTGCTCGGTCATCCCCTCTTCGAAGAACATCGAACGGCTTGCCCCGTTTTGCCGGTCCAGGGCCAGGTCCTGGCGGCGTTGGGGGGTTCCAAAGCTCTGCTCGTCACCGGACTGCTCACCATTCAAGGGAATGGCATGGCGCAAGGCTTCTTCGAAATTGCCGTCCTCGAACATCTCGAGCATCCGCCGCACATAAGCAGCCTGACGCTTGCCATACAACGTGGACAAGCGCGAATGCAGGGTCAGGCGGGTCAGCCAGCGGCGCCACGCAGCGGGTTTGTGCCGGCGCGGTTCGCTGCGCGCAGCGATGCCAGGGGCGACCGGTGCTGCCGGTGTACCCGCCCCTGGCGCCCGCCCACGCCGCAGGGCTCGGTTCAGGCCCCATAAAAAGCCGGTCAAGAACAGCCCACCGACCAACGTCACGCCGACCACCGCAAAAACCTGGTCGCTGCTCAGCGTTGGCATGGGTGTCAAGGGCGCGTGCTGACCCTGGTTGGCCATCCACAGCACAGCAGTCACCAGCGCCAAGGTCGCGCCAAGCTTGAGTGCCGGGAACGAGGCTGGCTCGCGTGAGTCCCACTCGCCGTTGCCAGCCGCGGTCGCTTTGGCCGGCGGGCTCTTCGGCGCATGGCGCTGACGTTCGATCAGCGCCTGCATCACCCCTTCCCGCTCCGGGCTGACGGGCCCCAGTGCCCCGCCGAGAATCTCACGCACATCGGTGACCCGCAGCGGCGGCACCGGTTCCAGTACCGGTGCATGGCAGTCGAAGGTATCCAACAGTGTGCAGGCGCTGATATCCAGCCACTGCCCAGGCGCCAGCAACTGCGCATCGCGCAACTGCAAGGCCTGCACCTGGCTGCCACGCACCAGCCACAGGTCGGCAGCCGGCAAGGCCCGCAGCTCCTGCGGGTCGAGCAGCGCGGAGGACAAACCACGGCCCTGGCGCACCAGCGGCCAACCGACCAGGGTTTCGCACAACACCGATTCAGGCCGCGCGAACTGCAACACATCGCCGTCGGCAAAGCGGTAGGCACAGGCGCCGGGCTGCCAGTATTCGAGGATCAAGCCGGCGCGCTCGTGCAAATCCAAGCGGTCGCTGGAAAACCACAGCCCATCAATGTGTTGATGCCCCGTCAGCAGCGGGCGCCTGATCAGCATTGCGTCCTGTTCAAGCATGCTCACGCTCATGGGTTAACAACGCGACCTGATTACACAGCACTTGCAGGCGCATGGCACGCTCGGGCACCGAATACACCAACAGTTCACGGGCGCTGGTGATAACGGCAACCAGGCCACTCATCGGGCAGAACGTTGCCCGCGCAATCGCTGCCGAGGTGGTGAACAGCACACGCTGCTGCCCTTCGATATACAAATCGACGGTGTGCTGGTTCGGGCCCAGCAGTACCAGCGCGTGCAGTTCCTGGGGGCCAACCTCATGGTGCAGGCCGATGGCCTTCCAGCCGGGGGCCAGGTCGATCTGGGCTTTTTTCGAGGGGAAGCTGTCGTGGGTGACCACGCGCCAACGTTGGCTGCCAAGATTATCGGTCAGCAGTGCACAGCCGCCAAAGTACTGCCGCCAATAGGCGGTGCCTGCAAACAGCACCTGGCTCACGCCATTGGCCGCACCCACCGCGTAACCACCGGACCTCAGCCCATCGCCCGTAGCCGCATACACGACGACTTGCCCGCCTTCACTGCGGGCGTAGGCCAGGGTCAAGGTGTCGACCTGGGCCAGGCCGATGACATTGTCGGTGATCTCGCAGCCCTCACGCGCCGGAGCGCGGAGCACCGCGCCTTGCCAGCAGGCGAGCCGGCCCTTGCTGTCCAGCAGGTAGAGCCGTTCGCTTTTCTGACTGCGCAACCACACCGAGGGCAGGAACGTCGCGGTGCCTGGAGGAAGGTGCAGTCGTTCGGCGGGTGGTTTGTCGATCGGGGCAATGCCCGGTATGTTCCAGAAGCTCAAGGTGTTGTCACTGCTGAGCACCGCGCCCAGGCTGCGGTAGTGAAAGCTCATGCTCAGCGCGCGTTGGTGGCCTGACCACAGGCGCCGACGCACCTCGAGGGATTTTTTCTGGTTCCTCGACGGCAGCTTGATCACCACCATTGCGGTTTCATCCAGCATGCGCAGGGCGACATGGCTGCCGGAGCCTGAGATCACCGGCGGCAAGGTCAGGACCACGCGCGGCACCACACCAGTCTTGGTGGCGGGCGGTGCCTTGACCTCGTGATCGAACTGCCCTTTGAGCAATTGCACCGCGTGCTGCGCCTGCGGCATCGGCAGCAACACCCGTCGCGTCTGGCCTGCCTGCAACTCAAACGACAGGCTACGCCCATCCAGGCTGCGCTTGACCTGGACCCGGTGGCTGCAATGCCTGGCGTCGGCGACCGGCAAGCGTTGCCCGACCATCCAGCATTCACCCACAGGACGATCCTGCGCGGCCATCCAGTCGCGCCAGGCATACCAATGGCTGTCGCTCACCCCTTCATAGGTGCGGGCGTTAAGCAGACGCTTGATCTGTGCCGGCGAATCCAGTTCATGCAACACCGGCGGGCCTTGCAGCAGCCCCCAACGCAGCTCGGCGCCCGCCTCTTCGGCACGCCGCGCCAACAGCATCAGCAATGCGATATGCACCAGGCGTGCGGCCCCCAACTGCAAGGGACCGGCGTCGAACAGCACCACCATCAGGCGGTTGGCCTCACGGGCACGGTACTGGGGCGCGAGGAACATATGCTCGCCCCCCACCGCACGGCGGAGAAACTCATCGGGTACCTCCTCTGCCAGCAACCATTCACTGGAGAGCAGACGCTCATAGGGGCCACGGCGTTGCAGGTCGCCCAGGCCATCAGGCTCCGGCACACCGCCTTGTTGCCTGCCCCGCAGTGGGCCGAGCAGCGGGTTGAGACGGCCCAGCAGATCGGCGAACACTGGCAGGTGCTCGGGCGCAAACCATTCCAGCCACTGCCGCCAGGGTTGCAGGGCATCAGGCAGTTGCATCGGGCATCCCCCAGTGAGCAGCGATTCGCCGCAAATGATCGGGGCTGACGGGCAGCAAGCGATCCAGCGGCACCACGGCCTGCGGTTCACGCCACAGCAATAACGGCGAACGTTTGAAGCGTGCCGCCAGGGCCTGGCCCAGCACATCTACCGCAGCTGTCGGCTCCCAACTGGTGGGCAACCACAGCCCTGGCGCGACATCTCCCGGTGCGGCGTAGGCCACCCCGTCGACCCAGGGCAGGTCAACACCGGCGCCGGTAACCACCAGCACTTCACCGCTGGCCGTGGCTTGCAGTCGCGCAGCCTGTTCGTCCGGCAGCTGTAACAAGCGCGCGTGCAGAAGCCGAGCAGCGTCACCCCAGGCGACAGCGGCCTGCGGCTCGGTCGGTACCTGCCGTGGGCGCCAGGTCCAACGCTGCAACGCTGCACTCATGGCGTGGGCGTCAGCAGTCGCGCCAATTGCCCGCGTACCTGTCGCAACGGCTCAGGCAGGGTCTGGCTGTTGAAGTTGGCGTCAATCTCGCGCAGCAGGCCTTCCAGCGCCGGGCTCGCCGGTGGCTCGGTGCGTGCCAGGTAATCTTCGGCGGTTTCCAACAGGCGATTGAATCGTGACATCGGCTGCAAGGTGGCTTCCTCCACCGCACTGAACAAATGACGGTTACTGGAGGCGGCAAACAGGTCGCGCAGCACTTCACGACCGTGTTGCTGGCTTTCCTGGGTCGGCAGCACGTACAGCAGCGGCCACAGGTCGGCATCGCTGGCTTCCAGGCACCCGCCCAGCAAGGCAGCCGCTGCGATCAGCCGTTGAGACTTGACGATACGCCGGTCCGATAACTGAATGCCGGCTTCACGCAGGCGGCGGATAGCCTGGGCCAGTAACGGACGTACGGGGTTGAGGTCAACGTTTTTCAGCGCATGGCCAAGGGTGTCCAACTGGGTCAAACCGAGCAACTGCTGCACCGGCCGCTGTTCCGACTGCCAGCCACCCGCGAGCATGGCCTCCAACTGGTTATCCGGCACCGACTCGACAAACAGGTGCAACAGGAAACGATCCCCGAACGCCGCCAGCGCTTCGTCGTCCGGCAGGCCGTTGGCAGCACCGACACACACGCGCAGCGGGCATTGGATCTGGGTGTGTCCACGGCGAAAGCGGCGCTCGTTAAGCACGCCCAGCAGGGTGTTGAGGATGGCGGTCGAACCGAGGAAGACCTCATCGAGAAAGACGATATCGGCTTCCGGCAGCATGCCGCTGACGTCGGTTTCGACGGTGCCTTCGCGCAGTTTCTTCAAGTCCACCGCACCGAACAATTCCGAGGGTTCGGTAAAGCGCCCCAGCAGGTATTCGAAATAACGCCCGCCCATGGACTGCGCCACACGCCGCACCACGGCACTCTTGGCGGTGCCAGGTGGCCCGATGACCAGGATGTGCTCCTGAGCCACGGCGGCCAATACAATCAGCTCGGCCAGTTGCTCACGCCCGACCAGGCCTTCGGTGGCCGCACGCACGGCATGGCGAATTTGCGCGGCAGCGCTGTGCAACTCAGCAATCATGGGTGTCTTCCCTGAAACCAAAGCAAGGAATCTTGCCTGAGGCTAAGGTATTAGCAAAGCGTTGTTACATAAACCCAAGAGGAGTCAGCCCCGATGCAGCTTGAGGGATCCTGCCACTGCGGCGCCGTGACGTTCAGCCTCACCAGCGCCCACCCGTACCCTTACCAGCGTTGCTATTGCTCGATCTGCCGCAAGACCCAGGGCGGCGGCGGTTATGCGATCAACCTGGCCGGGGATGCCAATAGCTTGCAAGTGCGCGGGCGCAAACAGATTTCGATCTACCACGCCCGGCTCAAACCCGAGGGCGCCAGCCGTGCCCATGCGAGTAGCGCCGAGCGGCATTTCTGTTCGCAGTGCGGCACTGCGCTATGGCTGTTCAGCCCGGAGTGGCCGGAGCTGATCCACCCGTTTGCCTCGGCCATCGACACGCCGTTGCCAGTACCGCCGGCGCATACGCACCTGATGCTGGGCTCGAAGGCGCCGTGGGTCGAAGTCAGCGTGCGCAAAGGCGACCTGCAGTTTGATGAATACCCCGAAGAGTCCATCGCGCAGTGGCATGAACGCCATGGGCTCAGCCGTTAACAGTCTTTGACAGTTTCCCGACAAAGCTCGCAAAGATTGTTGGACGGCCCTTCCCTAGCATTCGAGCATCCAAACAGCCATTCGGGTGCTCCTCATGTTTCGCAGATTGCGCGGTATTCCGCTGCTGGGTTGCCTGCTGGGCAGCCTCGGTTGCCATGGGCAACCGCCGGCACCGCCGCCCATTCAGAAGGGTGACTACGGCGCGATCATCCGCTACCTGCAAGCCCGCATTCCCCGGGCGATCGCCCAAGAGCATATCGCCGGCCTGTCGATTGCCCTGGTCAATGGCCAGGAGCTGATCTGGGCCCAGGGCTTCGGCCTGGCCGACAAGGCCCGGGGCGTGCCGGTCACGCCCAACACCGCGTTCCGTGCCGGTGGCATTTCCAAGCTGCTCACCGCCACGGCCGCGCTGCAATGTGTGGAACAACAGCGGCTGGCGCTGGATGCGCCGATCCAGCAGACCTTGCGCGAGTTTTACGTGCGCTCGCGCTTTCATGACGACCAGGCCGCTGCCGACCGCGCTGTGACCCTGCGGCGTTTACTCAGCCACCAGTCCGGCCTGCCCAGTGAACACCTGCGTGACCTGCACAGCACCTACGCCATGGGGCAGATGCCGATGCGCGTGTCGGGGGTTTGGCTGAGCAGCCCGCCAGGCTCGCAGGTGGCGTATTCCAACCTCGGTTATGCCCTGGTGGGCGCGGCCATCGAGCGCAGCAGCGGCAAAAGCTTTGAAGCCCAGTTGCAAAACAGCCTGCTCAAGCCGCTGGAAATGAACCAGTCGAGTTTTGTCGGCACCGCCAGCCAGCAGGCGTTCCGCGCCCTGGGCTACACGGACGGCGTTGCCAGTACCGATGCCCCGGTGCGCGACATCGCCGCCAGCGGCCTGTGGGCCAGCCCGAAAGACCTCGCGCATTACGTGCACATGCTCTTCGCCCAAGGCGTCTACAAAGGCAACCGCGTGCTGGGCAGCGCTTCGATCGACGCGATGTTCACCCAGCAGAACACCGGCAATGCGCTGGACTTCGATTGCCAGATGGGCCTGGGCTGGTTCCTCGCCCCATGCGGTGACGAACCCGTCGGCCCCGGTATACGCACCTACCAGCACAGCGGTGGCGGCGATGATTTTGCCGCGCAGTTGAGCCTGCTGCCCGACCAACAACTGGCCGTGATCATCATGGCCAATGACAGCAACGCCGAAGACCTGGTGGCCGGCCTGGCCACCGACACCCTGCGCCTGCTGCTCCAGGCGCAAACCGGCCACGCCGTCTGCGCCGACGACTGCCAGGCGCCCAGCCACGGCCTGAAACTGCGCCACGTGCCGGCCGCCATCGACCGCAGGCGCCTGGCCGGCTTCTACGCCACCGCCTGGGGCGTGTTCCGGATCAAGGATGACGATCAGCGGCTGTCGGGCGAGTTGGCCGGCTACACCTTCGAATTATTGCGCGACGACGATGGCTGGTTGCGCGCGCAGAAGAAAGTGCTCGGCTTCTGGCTCAAGGACCTCGGCGAACTGGGCCGCGTGCAACTGGACGTGATCAGCGTGCAAGGCCGCCAGATGCTCACCGCCCGCAGCCACGGCCAGCGCGTGGCTATCGGTGAGCGCATCGAACCGCCGCCCTTGCCCTCGGCCTGGGCCGACACCATCGGGACCTATCAAGTGCTCAACACCCATGAGCCGGACGCCCCCCTGAGCGGCATCAGCGTGCGCCTGGAAGACGGCTTCCTGGTGATCCGCGGCCAACTGCACGACGAACCGCTGACCGACTACATCCTGCTGCCCATCGACAACGCCCATGCCGTCCTCGCCGGCAACGGCTATGGCCTGGGCGATACGGTGAGCCGCCAGATCAACGGTCTCAGCGCTTCGGGCTACGCCTTCAAACGCACCCGCTCCCCTTATAAACCCTTGGCCTTCTAACCCCCTTATGTGTTCAAAAACCCTGCATCTGTCGCTCTCTTCACAGTGCCTGCTGGATGTGCAATACCTGGCGGATGACGCAGGCGAGAGCCCGATTGTGGGGCGTCGTTAGCAGGCGTCGGTGATGGGGCTGGAATACACCTTTTGACAGGGTAAGCCAGTCAAAAAATGTGGGAGAGGGCTCGCCCCCCCCCCCACATTTGATCTCCACAGCATTCAAAATGTATTACTCGGCATACGCCCACGTCATGCGAAACGACGCCCCGCCCCACTCCGAATCCATCACGTGCACGTGCCCGCCATGCCACTGCGACACCCGCTGCACCAGCGCCAGGCCGAGGCCGAAGCCGCCGGTGCGGCGGTCGCGACTGGCATCCAGGCGCATGAAGGGCTGGAAGATCCTGGCCCGGCCGTCCTCGGGCACGCCGGGGCCGTCGTCACACACACGCACTTCGTAGCCCTCGCCGAACTTCACCAGCGACACCTCGACCCGGCGCTCGGCATAACGGATGGCATTGCGCAGCAGGTTGATCACGGCGCGGGCCATGAAGCGCGGCTCGATCTGGATAAAGTCGACCTCGCAGGTACGCAACGTCAGCTGGATACCGGCCGCCTCCGCCTCCAGCGCGACGCTGCCGATCACGCTGTCGAGCCAGCTGTGGGCCTCGATGCGCTCGCGGGTGACCTGAGTGGCGCCGCGCTCCAGGCTGGCGTAGGTGAGCAGCTCGGACACCATCTCCTCCAGCTCGCCGAGGTCGGCGTACATATCGGCGATCAATTCGCCCCGCTGGCGCGGGTCGGCCTGTTGCTTGAGTTGGTCGAGTTCGAACGATAACCGTGCAATCGGTGTACGCAGTTCGTGGGACACCGCATTGGTGAGTTCGCGCTGGTTGGCGATCAGGCTTTCGATGCGCTCGGCCATCTGGTTGAAGTGCCCGGCCAGCGCACGCACGGTGGAGCTGCGCGGCAGCAGGATGCGCGAGCCGAGGTCGTTGTCGCCGAAGCGCTGCGCGGCCAGGCGGATATGTTCCAGGTCGCGCCAGTGCGGGCGCACCCAGAAATACAGGACGATGGCCAGGCACAGCCCGAGAAAACCGTAGGCCCACAGGTATAACCACTTGGGCTCTTCCGGCAGTTTGATTTCCAGCAGTTGCGGGCCACCGTCGATGGCCGTGAGAAACTCCATAAAGTCGCCGCGCACCACCAGCAAGCCCTGTTCCAGAAGCTTTTGTTCGCGCTCGGTGAGGGCCTGGGCATCCTTCTGCACCAGCTTCAGGCGCAGGCCGTAGTGGGACTGCAACTCGGCCAGCCGTGCGGCGCGCTGCGCCACGGGCAACGGCCGCAATTGCTCCACCAAGCCGTATGCCGGGCCACGCATGGCTTCGCGGTTATAGGTCTCGTTGGCTTCGGGGAGCAGTTCGTCGAAGGTGTAGTTGACCAGCCAGATCGCCCCCGCCAGGCCGATCGCCAGAATCACATACAGGCGCAGAAACAGGCGCAGCATCTAGACCTCCCACGCAAACGGATTGAACAGATAGCCCTTGCCCCAGATGGTCTTGATGCACACCGGCTCACGGGGGTTGTCGTTGAGCTTGCCGCGCAGCTTGCTGATGTACACGTCGACGCTGCGGTTAAGGCCGTCAAAGGCAATGCCGCGCATGCGGTTGAGGATGTCGTCGCGGGAAAGAATCTTGCCCGCGCTGCTGGCCAGCAACCACAGCAGCTCGAACTCCATGGTGGTGAGGTCGATCTGCTCGTCCCCCAGGCTGACCACCCGGCAACTGCGGTCAATCGCCAAGCGGCCGAACGCGAGGGCGCCGCGCACCGTCGGCTCGGGCGCCTGGCGACGTTGCAGGGCGCGCAGGCGTGCCAGTAGTACCGGCGGCTTGATCGGCTTGATCACATAGTCGTCGGCACCCGACTCCAGGCCGAGGATATGGTCCAGGTCGTCTTCCTTGGCAGTGAGGATCACAATGGGAGTGTCGGACACCGTGCGGATCTCGCGGCACACATGCAGGCCACTCTGGCCCGGCAGCATCAGGTCGAGCACGACAATCTTGGGTTTGAAGTCGAGGAACGCCGCCAGGGCTTCATCGCCGCGGTGCACCACGCGGACCTCAAAGCCATGCTGTGACAGAAAATGCGCGATCAGCCCTGCCAGCTTCTCGTCGTCCTCAACGAGCAGGACCTTGCCCAGACCCAGGTTTTCCATAAGTTCTCAGTGTGCAAAGACGGATTGAAGAGCGGGCATTATAGGTGGCAAGCTGGTCAACCAAAGCAACTGGCCAGTTGGTGCCGACGAAGCTTCATGCTTTTAAGAGTTTTTAACAAATAGCCTGCATTTTTTAACGCCATCCACAGGGAGTTGTATGCGCAAGGATTACCTGGCGTTCTTCGTTTCGCTGTTCCTGTCGCGGCTGGCGGACCAGATCCTGTTGTTTATCGTGCCACTGATCGTGTTCCAGACCACCCACAGCGTGTCCTGGGCCGGGCTGGCCTTCTTTGTCGAATCACTGCCGCGCTATCTCGCGTTTCCGGTGTGCGGGGCGTTGTGCGACAAGTATTCGCCGGTGCGCATCCTGCATATCAGCCAGGTTTACCGGGCACTGGCCTGTGTGATGGCGGTGGCGTTGTATGGGGTGTTCGACGGTATCTACTGGCTGGTGCTGCTGTCGGCGTTATGCGGGGTGCTGACGACCCAGGGCATCATGGCCCGCGAAGTGCTGATGCCGCATGTCTTCCAGCAGTACAGCTATGCCAAGACCCTCTCCTACTCGCAGATCGCCGACCAGAGCGGGCTGGTGCTGGGGCCGCTGGTGGCCGCGCTGATGCTGGAGGTGTGGGCCTGGCACTGGGTGGTGCTGGGGATTGCCGGGCTGTTTGTGCTGGCGGACCTGGCGATGCTGGCCTGGCAGCGTAAAACCACGGCAAGCCTGGAAACCCATCAGCAGCACCGGGATATCTGGCTGCAACCGCTGCGCATCGCGTTCGGGCATATCCGCAACCTGGCGGAGCTGAAGCGGATCATTACCCTGGCGGTCGGTGTGAACCTGATCATCGGCGTGACGCTGGCCACCTCCGCGGCCATGGTCACCGGCCTCTACGCTGCCGACAAGGACACCTATGCCCTGCTGCAGGCGGCCGGCGCGGGGGTGACCATCGCAATTCTGTTTTACCTGGCGCGCGCCACGTTGCCCTTGAAAGTGCTGGGCGGGCTGTCTTACTCGATGATCGGCGCCGGGGCGTTGGTGATGGCGGTCAGTCCCAGCCTGTGGGCGTACACCCTGGGATTCCTGCTGGTCACCGGCTTCGACAAGATGTTCAACGTTTACCTGCGCAGTACTCGTCAGCGGGTCATTCCAGTGCAGGACTTCGGCAAGACCGTGGGCGTGATCACCTTGCTCAACAACCTGGCCCAGCCGCTGGCGGGCCTGGTGATTGCAGTGCTGGCGGCGCCCTTGGGCACGCAGACGGTGATCCTGCTACTGACCGGGATCAGCGCCTTGATCGGCGTGGCCGTGGCCTCAGGCTGGCACGCCACTGTGAAAGCGGAACTCGATGTCGGGTGATTCGATCAGTTCCTGCTCGGCCGCCCTCACCCGCTCGATCACCTGGGCGATGTCCTTGGCGTCGCCGTACTGGTAGGCCAGCTTCAGGTAACCCTGGAAGTGCCGCGCCTCGCTTTTCAGCAGGCCGAAGTAGAACTTGCCGAGTTCTTCGTCCAAATGCGGCACCAGGGCTTCGAAACGCTCGCAACTGCGCGCTTCGATAAAGGCGCCGACCACCAGGGTATCCACCAGCTTGACCGGTTCGTGGCTGCGCACCACCTTGCGCAAACCGGAGGCATAGCGCCCGGCGTGCAGTTGGCGCAACTCGACCTTGCGCTTCTTGATCAGGCGCATGACCTGCTCATGGTGCACCAGTTCTTCCCGGGCCAGCCGCGACATCATATTGATCAGGTCAACATGGGCGTGGTACTTGGCGATCAGGCTCAGGGCGGTGCTGGCCGCTTTGAATTCGCAGTTCTTGTGGTCGATCAACAGGGTGTCCTGATCGGCCAATGCGGCCTGCACCCAGGCATCGGGGGTTCGGCAACCGAGGAATTCGTGGATTTCGGGCAGGTTCATCGGGCTCACGGACAAAGGATCACAAAAAGGCCGCCGATTATACCCACCGCGCCGCAGACCACCAGCCACCGGCCTTGATGTGCATCAACATGACGTCTGGCGGGCAGCAACTATAGTTGTTCCACGCCCACCCTTTTGGAGATCCGATCATGCAAGCCATTCGCAGCATCCTGGTGGTCATCGAGCCCGCGCATTCGGAAAGCCTGGCCCTCAAGCGCGCCAAGCTGATCGCCGGGGTTACCGGCGCGCACCTGCACTTGCTGGTCTGCGACAAGAAACACGAGCATTCGGCGCTGTTGAGCCTGCTCAAGGCCGGCTTGCAGGAGGACGGTTACAGCGTGACCACCGAGCAGGCGTGGAATGAAAGCCTGCATGACACCATTATCGATGTGCAGCAGGCCGAAGGCTGTGGGCTGGTGATCAAGCAGCACTTTCCCGACAGCCCGCTTAAAAAGGCGCTGCTGACGCCGGCGGACTGGAAGCTGTTGCGCTTGTGCCCGACGCCGGTGTTGCTGGTCAAGACGTCCACACCGTGGGCGGGCGGGGTAATTCTGGCGGCGATCGATGTGGGCAACAACGACGGGGAACACCGCGAGCTGCATCACGCGATCATCGACCATGGCTTCGACATCGCCAGCCTGGCCAAGGCGCAGTTGCATGTGATCAGCGCCCATCCGTCGCCGATGTTGTCGGCGGCGGACCCGACGTTCCAGCTCAAGGAAACCATCGAGGCGCGTTATCGGGAGCAGTGCAAGGCGTTCCAGGCGGAATTCGATGTGGATGACGCGCACCTGCATGTCGAGGAGGGCCCGGCGGATGTATTGATCCCCCACCTGGCCCACACATTGAAAGCGGCCGTGACCATCATAGGCACGGTGGGGCGCACCGGCATTTCCGGGGCGTTGATCGGTAATACGGCGGAGGTGATCCTGGATGCGGTGGACAGTGATGTACTGGTGCTCAAGCCGCAGACGTTGATGGATCACCTGGAGGAACTGGCGACCAAGGCCTGACGCCGATCCCCCTCCCACAGTTGGGTGTGTGTTGTCAGTCAGCGAGCGCGTCTCTCAGGAACCCCGGGGCGATATAGCGCTGGTAATGGGCCTCGGACAGAATGAAGAACTCACGGTCGATGGCATCGCGCAGTTCCGGCAAGGCCCAGTCGCGAAACTCCGGCAACAGCACCATGCCGTACGCCTCCAGGTTATTGATCACCCGCGCGCCGCGGGCAATCAGCTGGTACGCCCAGCAGTACTCGGACTGGTGCGGCACGAAACGGATCTTGCGTTGCTCCAGTTGGCCGCGCAGGGTCTTGGGGTCGAAAATCTCGAGTTTGCCGGCCATTACCTGCACCAACAGTTGCTCCAGCCGCAGCCAGACCGCGCGTTTTTCTTCCTCGTTATAGCCATTCCACTGGATCACTTCGTGGTGGAAACGCTTGCAGCCACGGCACACGAGATCGCCGTAGACCGTGGAGCACAGGCCGACGCAGGGGGTCTTGATGG
Organism: Pseudomonas sp. CFBP13509; assembly: GCF_005233485.1. NCBI lineage: Bacteria > Pseudomonadati > Pseudomonadota > Gammaproteobacteria > Pseudomonadales > Pseudomonadaceae > Pseudomonas > Pseudomonas sp. CFBP13509. The sequence goes on along the minus strand of NZ_QGAA01000011.1, from coordinate 159,054 downwards.
TTTGGTTGGACATGGGCAACAACACGCAAATCAGCGAAACAGTGCGCCATGTTAGCCCTTTGTCTAAGGTTGATCACCCAGCAAACTTGGTGATGCAACTTACCTTTAGAAATTTTTTGCCGTAGAATCATCCGGCCTTGTAAGGCGCCAATAATCCGCTGGAAGCTGTTTTCAAAGCGTCACGAGCACAGTCGTTCCTTCAGAACGGTGTTGGCGCTGGTCATTACCCGGCAGGTAATGATCAGCGCCAACCCTCATCAGCTCCGTTCTGCAGGCGTAAAACTTTGAAAGCAGCTTCTGTAAGGAATGCCGGCAGCGCTGGCTTTGCGGCCCAAAAAGCCCCCGAGCGCATGCGTGCCGTTCATTTCTGGATGAGCGTCCCGTGGGACCACTGATGAGGGTAATAACTGTGCTTGAAGCCTACCGCAAACATATCGAAGAGCGTGCAGCACTGGGTATCGTTCCCCAGCCGCTTAATGCCGAACAAACCGCAGGCCTGGTTGAGCTGCTGAAGAATCCCCCGGCTGGCGAAGAAGAATTCCTCGTTGACCTGATCACCAACCGTATTCCACCGGGCGTTGACGAAGCTGCCTACGTCAAGGCCGGCTTCCTGTCTGCCCTGGCCAAGGGCGAAGCCACTTCCCCCCTGATCGACAAGAAACGCGCGGTTGAACTGCTCGGCACCATGCAGGGCGGCTACAACATCGTGACGTTGGTCGAGCTGCTGGACGACGCCGAGCTGGCGCCTGTCGCGGCTGCCCAACTCAAGCACACCCTGCTGATGTTCGATGCGTTCCACGACGTCGCCGAAAAAGCCCGCAACGGCAACGAGCACGCCAAAGGCGTGATCCAGTCCTGGGCTGACGGCGAGTGGTTCCGTAACCGCCCGACCCTGGCCGACAAGATCAGCCTGCGCGTGTTCAAGGTCACCGGCGAAACCAACACCGACGACCTGTCCCCTGCCCCGGACGCCTGGTCCCGCCCTGACATCCCGCTGCACGCCCTGGCCATGTTGAAAATGGCACGTGAAGGCATCGTGCCGGACGAGCAAGGCAAGACCGGCCCGATGAAGCAGATCGAAGAAATGCGCGGCCAAGGCTTCCCGATCGCCTACGTCGGTGACGTGGTCGGTACCGGCTCTTCGCGTAAATCCGCGACCAACTCGGTGCTGTGGTTCTTCGGCGACGACGTTCCCTACGTGCCGAACAAGCGCGCCGGCGGCTTCTGCTTCGGCAGCAAGATCGCTCCCATCTTCTACAACACCATGGAAGATGCCGGCGCACTGCCGATCGAATTCGACGTGACCAACATGAACATGGGCGACGTGATCGACCTGTACCCTCATGCTGGCAAAGTCTGCAAGCACGGCACCGACGAAGTCCTGACCACCTTCGAAATGAAGACCCCGGTCCTGCTCGACGAAGTTCGCGCCGGCGGCCGTATCCCGCTGATCATCGGCCGTGGCCTGACCGACAAGGCGCGCGCCGAGCTGGGCCTGGGCCCTACCGACCTGTTCAAGCTGCCTGAAGCACCGGTCGACACGGGCAAGGGTTTCACCCTGGCCCAGAAAATGGTCGGCAAGGCCTGCGGCCTGCCGGAAGGCAAAGGCGTTCGTCCAGGTACCTACTGCGAACCGAAGATGACCACCGTGGGTTCCCAGGACACCACCGGTCCGATGACCCGTGACGAACTGAAAGACCTGGCGTGCCTGGGCTTCTCGACCGACCTGGTGATGCAGTCCTTCTGCCACACCGCGGCGTATCCAAAGCCGATCGACGTGACCACCCACCACACCCTGCCTGACTTCATCATGACCCGTGGCGGTGTATCGCTGCGTCCAGGCGACGGCATCATCCACAGCTGGCTGAACCGCATGCTGCTGCCGGATACCGTCGGCACCGGTGGTGACTCCCACACCCGTTTCCCGATGGGCATCTCGTTCCCGGCCGGTTCCGGTCTGGTCGCGTTCGCCGCAGCCACCGGCGTCATGCCGCTGGACATGCCGGAATCGATCCTGGTGCGCTTCAAAGGCAAGATGAAACCTGGCATCACCCTGCGCGACCTGGTTCATGCCATTCCTTACTACGCGATCCAGGCTGGCCTGCTGACCGTAGAGAAGAAAGGCAAGAAAAACGCCTTCTCCGGCCGCATCCTGGAAATCGAAGGCCTGAACGACCTGACGCTGGAGCAGGCTTTCGAGCTCTCCGACGCATCGGCCGAACGTTCGGCTGCCGGTTGCACCATCAAGCTGTCGAAAGAATCCGTCACCGAGTACCTGAACTCCAACATCACCCTGCTGCGCTGGATGATCGGCGAAGGCTACGGCGATGCCCGCACCCTGGAACGTCGCGCCCAAGCGATGGAAGCCTGGGTCGCCAACCCGGAACTGATGGAAGCCGATGCCGACGCGGAATACGCCGAAGTCATCGAGATCGACCTGGCCGAAATCAACGAGCCGATCCTCTGCGCGCCGAACGACCCGGACGATGCCCGTCTGCTGTCCAGCGTTGCTGGCGAGAAGATCGACGAAGTGTTCATCGGTTCGTGCATGACCAACATCGGTCACTTCCGCGCTGCCGGTAAGCTGCTGGAGCAGGTCAAGGGTCAGTTGCCAACTCGCCTGTGGCTGTCGCCGCCGACCAAGATGGACGCTCACCAGTTGACCGAAGAAGGCTACTACGGCATCTACGGCAAGGCTGGCGCGCGCATGGAAATGCCGGGCTGCTCGCTGTGCATGGGTAACCAGGCACGTGTAGAGCCGAACTCGACCGTGGTATCGACGTCGACCCGTAACTTCCCGAACCGCCTGGGTGACGGCGCGAACGTCTACCTGGCTTCGGCTGAGCTGGCGGCAGTCGCCTCCACCCTGGGTCGCCTGCCGACCGTCGAAGAGTACATGGGCTACGCAGCGAAACTGGACACCATGGCCAGTGACGTCTACCGCTACCTGAACTTCGACCAGATCGCCGAGTTCCGCAAAATCGCAGCAAGCGCCAACATCCCGGTGATCCAGGCTTAACGGTGTGTTGATGTGAAAGACGCCGCGTATCGCAAGGTACGCGGCGTTTTTTATGCCTGGAATACAAACACATTCAGTTGATGCATCTGTCACTGACCCACCGCTATCGAGGGCAAGCCCCACGCGTTACGCTTTGCCCACTTCAAGCGCCAACTGCACCGCGCCATCGACGCTCAAGCCACTGAGCAGCACATGGGGCGCGAGCGCTTCGGGCAACCCCTGCAACACCTCGCGGGCGTCATGCCGCACACGGGCCAACACCAGGCGCTTGCCCTCCCCGCGCACCTGGGCAAAAAACGCCGCCAGGGCTTCGATGCTGGTGCCGTCCAGGTCCGGGGATTCTTCCAGGCTCAACACCACCGCCTCGACCGGCGACTGGCGCATCAGGCGCAAGGCCGCGCCCAGGATGCGTTCGGCATTGGCAAAAAACAGCGCCTCGCTGGGCCGGACGATCAAGACCCCCGGCACGGCCAGGGCATCGGCATGGTGCTGGCGATCGACAAAGTCATGACTGTCACCCAAGCGCCCCAGCACCTGGATGTCGGCTGAGGACATCTGGCGCAGCATCAACATCACGCTGATTGCGACCGCCACCAGTAAACCATCCAGCACACCGAGCACCAGCACTGCCGTTACCGCACAGATCACCAGCACGCGATCGCGCCGCCACAGGAAATAACGCCCCAGCGGCTGCACGCTCAAGCCTCGTCCCAGGGCATAGATGACGACGGCGGCCAGCACCGGCTCCGGCGTGAGCGCGACATAAGGCAGCACCGTCAGCACAATCAGCAAGATCACCAGCGCCGCGACAATCCCCGCCAGGCGCGAATAGGCGCCGGCCGCCTCGTTGGCCGACGTCGCCGAATACCCGGCACCGGCCGGCATGCCGTGGAACAACCCGGAGACCAGGTTGGCCGCGCCCAGCGCCAGCAGGTCACGGTTGGATGACACCCGGTCACCATGCTTGAGCGCGAACGAACTGATAGAGCCGTAGGACTCCGCGTATAGGATCATCACCAGCGCAAACGCCAATTCCCCCAGGCGCAGCCAGTCGGCAAACGGCAGCACCGGCAAATGCCCCAGCTCCAGGCGCAGGTCGATCATGCCGATCTGCGCCACCCCATAGGCCTGCAGGTCCAGGTACTGCCCGGCAGCGATGCCGAGCACCACGACCACCAGGCCACCGGGCAGGCGCGGGAGGCGTGCGCACAGCCACAGCACCAGCAACGCCAGCGTCGCCACCAGTGCCGCAGGCCAGTTCCAGCGCGGCAGCTGCTCCAGCAACTGCGGCAGAAAACGGATCAGGTTGTTATCGGTGAGGTGCACACCCACCACACCGGCCAATTGCTTGAGGATGATGGTCAGCGCCAGGCCGAAGGCGAAGCCACGCAATACCGGTTTGGCGATAAACGAGGTGACGCCGCCGAGCTTGAACAGTCCGGCCAACAGGAAAAACACCCCGGTGAGCAACACCAGCCCGAAGGCCAGGGACAGCCTCAGTGCCGGGTCGTCACCCGCCAGGCTCGCCGTGGCCGCCGCCAACACGGCTGCCGACGACGAGGTGGCCGAGACAATCGCAAAGCGGCTGCTGCCGAACAGGCCATAGCACACCAGCCCGGCAAACAAGGCGATCACCCCGGCCTGGGGCGGCAGCGCGGCAATACTGGAATAGGCCACGGCCTCCGGCAGCAGCAAACCGGCAATGGATAAGCCGGCCAGCAGGTCTTGGGTGCGGTTAGAGGTTACGGCAACGGGTGCATCGGTTTCAGTCTTCAATCGGCCCAACCCATCCTGGCAAAAAGCGTGGGTAAGCTTAGCCCTCATTGGTCGGCGACGGTTGCGCCGCGTCAGCTTTTGCGCAGGCAAAAAAAAAGCCGATTCGCGGTGTGCGCGAATCGGCTTGCGGGCGTGAGCCCCGGGGTCAGGACAGCAGCGAATAAATCAATGCGGTAATCGCCACCAGGCCCACCGCCGTGACAAACACGTTGGACGCCTGCCCACGGTACCTGGCCATGGCCGGCACCTTGCGGATCGCGTACATCGGCATCAGGAACAGGATCGACGCGATGATCGGCCCGCCCAGGGTCTCGATCATGCCAAGGATGCTCGGGTTCAGCGTGGCAACGATCCAGCACACCACCAGCATGAAGGCGGCGGTCATGCGGTCCAGGGTCTTGGCGGCCGGACGGCGACCGCTTTTGAGCACCAGGCCCTTGAGGCCTTCGCTGGCGCCGATGTAGTGACCCAGGAACGACTTGGCAATCGCCACGAACGCGATCAACGGCGCGGCAAACGCGATGGTCGGGTTGTTGAAGTGGTTGGCCAGGTACGACAGGATCGACAGGTTCTGCGCTTTCGCCTCACCCAACTGCACCGGCGACAGGGTCAGCACGCAACTGAACACGAAGAACAGCACCATCACCACCATCAACAGGTGCGCGCGGGACAGGATCTGCGAACTGCGCTCATCGGCGTGTTCGCCGTACTGGCGCTTCTGGTCGACCGCAAACGCCGAGATGATCGGCGAGTGGTTGAACGAGAACACCATCACCGGAATCGCCAGCCACAGGGTGTTGAGCAACGCCGACGGTGCCGGCACCACACTGGCGGTGCTGAGGATGCCACCGTTCCAATGGGGGATCAGGTACACCGCGAGGAACAGCAAGGCGACGATAAACGGGTACACCATCAGGCTCATGGCCTTGACGATCACCTGCTCACCGCAACGCACCACCGCCAGCAGCCCCAGGATCAGCACAAACGCCAGCAACGCCCGTGGCGGCGGCATGATGTGCAACTGGTGCTCCATGAAGCTGCTGACCGTGTTGGTCAGGGCCACGCTGTAGATCAGCAGGATCGGGAAGATCGCGAAGAAGTACAGCAGCGTGATCAACGCACCGGCCTTGATGCCGAAATGCTCTTCGACCACATCGGTGATGTCGGAGCCCGCACGACCGGAGAGTACGAAACGGGTCAGGCCACGGTGGGCAAAGAACGTCATCGGGAACGCCAGCACCGCCAGGATCACCAAGGGCCAGAAGCCGCCCAGGCCGGCGTTGATCGGCAGGAACAAGGTGCCGGCGCCAATGGCGGTGCCGAACAGGCCAAGCATCCAGGTGGTGTCCTGGCGGCTCCAGCTTGAGAGGGTTGCAGGTGTCGTTGCATAGCGTTCGTCGACGCTATTGGCCTGATCATTCATCCGGTCGGATCTCCGCATTTACACGGCCGGGACGAGTCAGAAAAACCTGACAGGCAGCGCCCCGACCATAGAAGGGGCCGGATTGTCCGGGATTCTCGTGAATAAGCAAAGACTTAGCTGAGGAACGGTTATGCGGTGCAGAGGCTCAAGCGCGGCCCTGGGCAGTGGTTTCGGGGGGCTGCCGCGGGTTTCTCGAGTGGCTGCCAGGCGCCATTGACGAGCGCGATCGGGGATTCTAACCAATGGACTTCCCATACTTTTAGAGAAGTCGCCTACAGCAAGACCAGAAACACCTTATATCTAAATAAAAGTTTAACCACAACAACCTTGCAATTGTTACACAACCCTACATAGCCATTGAGCATTCGCCAAGAACCAACCTAACATCGCCCCGCTCCATTCGAAGAACAACATGCTTATTTAAAATAACAAGGATTCCAATATGCGAAGACTCACTGTTGTTTTTGCTGGTTTGTTGATCACGGGCCTACTCTGCTCGTCTGAAAGTTACGCCAATCAAACCGCGTCTGAACCTGACGTTCACGCACTGGCTTCCTCGCCTCAATGGCTGACCACCAAGGTTTATATCGAAGGCGAGCCGGACACCGACGTCAAGGCCAGCTACCCCGGCGTGGTAGGCATATCGATGTGGGACCCGCAGCGCAATCGCTATGAGTTCTTCTACACCGATACCGGCCGCTCGAAACACGCCGATGGCGGCGGCGGTTACTTCCTGGTCACCGGCGATAAAAAGACCCATATCCTGGTCCCTGACGTTGGCCCGACCAGAACCATTGTTAGAAGACTCGAAAAACTCGACAGCAGCGAATTCACTTATTCCCGCGAAGTGCCGCGCGATATGGTCAGCACTAACCCGCCCGTTCGGATTTATGTGGTACACGCCCCCTACACCGGCCCCATGAAGACAGTCATGTCGAACTGATTAAACATCCATGTTTAATGATAAAACCGAATAACAAACAAGGCACCCGACAATGAATATGCGCAAACTGTTAATACCCGCACTGCTGGCCGCGACACTGTTACCCGGTGTAGCGACTGCGCAAACTTCAACAACCCTTCCTGCAAAAAACGCTGCTGCCACAGCGGACAACGCCGTCATGTTGACCGTATTTCTTAAACACGATCAATCACGCCCGTTGAGCGAACTGAAACGACAACTGGCCAAGCAGGAATTTCACAAGGTGTTCCCACCAGCAGGAGTGGAAGTAGTGAGCTGGAACATCACCATGGGTATCGGGCAGATCGTTGTGCTGCGCCTGCCGGCGTCGCGCCTGGCGGAAGTCAACCTGGCGATCGAAAACACCGCATGGGGGGTCTACACCACGGAATTCTTCCCCACCTACAATTTCATGGCCATCGCTCAGGCCGAGCAGGAAAAGGCACGGCTTAGCCCCCCGCAGTGATCTCCCGCTAGCATCCGCGCCCCCTGTTCCAGCTGGGGCGCAACTTTTTCGGCACCTGATGCATTTGACAGCCTCGCCCCTGTCCCAGCATGATCGAGGCATGACCTTTTTCCAGCAGCTCCTCACCCGCACCACCACCACGACCGCTCCAGGCGGGTCGTGCGGTTGCCGTGGGTGCTCAAGCTAAACACCACCCAGATTCAACCCAAGGCCCCGCCAGCAATGGACGGGGCCGTTTTATTGCTTCGTCGCCTGGCACTCACAAGGAGCAATACCATGGCTGATGCCCTGTTGATCATCGATATGCAAACCGGCTTGTACGATGGCCCCGACAAACCCTTTGAACGCGAGCGTGTGCTGGGCACCATCAACTCGTTGATCGGCCGCGCCCGTGAAGCCGGCGCGCCGATCCTGGTCGCCCGCCATACCGGCCCGGCGGGCTCGCCGATAGCTGCGGGCAGTCCGAATTGGCAACTGTGGCAAGGGCTGCTGGTAGACGAAACTCACGACCATCTGCTCGACAAAACCCGCCCCAGTTGCTTCCTGGGTACCGACCTGGCCCGACGACTGCGAGCCCTGGAGGTTAATCAACTGGTGATCGTCGGGATGAAAACCCAGTACTGCATCGACACCACCTGCCGCGTGGCGGTAGAGCTGGGCTTCTCGGTGATCGTGCCTGAAGACGCCCATACCTGCATGGACACCCCGGCGCTGAAGGCCGAGGCGATCATCGCGCATCACAATGCCACGCTGGCGGGGGCGTTTGGGCTGAGTATGAAAGCGGCTGACGTCAGGTTCTGACCGGTACAGACTGTAGGAGCAAGCATGCTCGCGCCTGCAGTCGTAGATTTTTTCTACCCGAGCAAAACGCGCCCTCCTGCAAATCCCGCATACTGATGCCCTCAAACCCTTCAGGAAGAGCCTTCCGATGACCACCACTGTTCTGGTTCTGGTTGAAACCATCAATGAATACCTGCAAATCATCGAGAGCAACGACTTTCATGTGATCCTGGCGCCCACACCCAGCGAGCGCGCCCAGGCGATCAAGACCCATGGCGGGCAGATCAAGGCCGTACTGACCCGGGGCCCGCTGGGCCTGTATGCCGAAGAAATCGCGGCCCTGCCAATGCTGGAGATCATCTGCGTGATCGGCGCCGGTTATGAGCATGTCGACCTGCAGGCCGCGAGCAATCGCGGCATCGTGGTCACCAATGGCGCCGGGGTGAATGCGCCGTCGGTGGCCGACCACGCCATGGCGCTGCTGTTGTCGCTGGTGCGCGGCATTCCCCAGACGGACGCAGCGGTACGCCGCAGCGAATGGCCCAAGGTCATGCGCCCGTCCCTGGGCGGCAAGCAATTGGGCATCCTCGGGCTCGGCGCGGTGGGCCTGGAAATCGCCAAGCGCGCGGCCCTCGGCTTTGGCATGGAAGTGAGCTATCACAACCGCCAGCCGCGCGATGATGTGGACTACACCTACTGCGCCACGGCCGTGGAGCTGGCGCGCAGCTCGGATTTCCTGGTCCTGGCCACGCCCGGCGGCGCCGGCACGCGCCACTTGATCGACCGCCACGCCCTGGACGCCCTCGGCCCGAACGGTTACCTGGTGAATATCGGCCGTGGCAGCGTGGTGGTCACCGCCGACCTGGTCACCGCCCTTGAACAACGCCGTATCGGGGGTGCGGCGCTGGACGTGTTCGACGATGAACCCAAGGTGCCGGATGCCCTCAAGCGCTTGAGCAATACCGTGCTCACGTCCCATGTGGCCGGCCTGTCTCCCGAGGCCGCCCACGACACCGTGCAGCGTGTGGCCGACAACCTGGTGGAGTACTTTGCCGGCCGTCCGGTGCTTACCCCGGTCGTCCTGCCCCCGCCCGTAAAATGACCAATCAGGCAGGCTGATCACCCTTCAACACGCTAACCTATTAAGCCGCCCCGACCTTGTCGCTGGGCGGTGGTGCGCATTAGATTAGGAAATAGTCCGACGCCTTTAGAATAAGCAGAAGGGATAAGCATGGCGCTTAACGACCAATCGACCCAGATTCGCCCAGGCGAAGAACTTGATGCCAACTTGATCGATCCCTACCTCAAGGCCCATATCCCAGGCCTGAGCGGCACGCCCACGATCAGCCAGTTCCCCGGTGGCGCATCCAACCTCACCTACCTGCTGGAATACCCCGGCCAGGAATTCGTGCTGCGTCGCCCACCCTTTGGCCACAAGGCCAAGTCCGCCCACGACATGGGCCGCGAATACCGCATTCTCAACCAGCTCAAGGATGGTTTCCCGTATTGCCCCAAGGCCTATGTGCACTGCACCGACGCGTCGGTGATCGGCGCCGAGTTCTATGTGATGGAACGGGTCAACGGCATCATCCTGCGTTCCGACCTGCCCGCCGAACTGGGCCTGGATGCCACCCGGACCGAGGCGTTGTGCAAAAGCTTTATCGACAAGTTCGTCGAACTGCACCAGGTCGACTACCGCGCCTGCGGCCTGGCCGACCTGGGCAAGCCTGAAGGTTATGTGGCACGCCAGATTGGTGGCTGGAGCGACCGCTACGAAAAGGCCCTGACCCCCGACGCCCCCAACTGGGAAAAGGTACGTGCCTGGCTCAACGACAAGATGCCCGCCGACCATCCCACCTCGAGCATCGTGCATAACGACTACCGCTTCGATAACGTGATCCTCGACCCGCACAACCCGATGCAGATCATCGGCGTGTTGGATTGGGAACTGACCACCCTCGGCGACCCGCTGATGGACCTGGGCAACACCCTCGCCTACTGGATCGAAGCCGACGACCCGGCGCCGGTGCAACTGATGCGCCGCCAACCGAGCAATGCCCCCGGCATGCTCACCCGCCGCCAGTTCGTGGATTACTACGCTGAGCGCGCCGGGATCCAGATCGACAATTTCGACTTCTACTACACCTACGGCCTGTTCCGCCTGGCCGGCATCGTGCAGCAGATCTACTACCGTTTCTTCCACGGCCAGACCCAGGACAAACGCTTTGCGCAGTTCATCCACATGAACAAGCTGCTGGAGCAGATGAGCCTGAATGTCATCGGTAAATCAGCCCTCTAAGGAATCGCTAATGTCCAAGACCCACCTGTTCGACCTCGACGGCAAGATTGCCTTTGTGTCCGGCGCCAGCCGTGGCATCGGTGAAGCCATCGCCAAGCTGCTTGCCCAGCAAGGCGCCCACGTGATCGTCTCGAGCCGCAAGCTCGAAGGCTGCCAGCATGTGGCGGATGCAATCATCGCCGACGGCGGCAAGGCCACGGCGATTGCCTGCCATATCGGTGAAATGGAGCAGATTACCCAGGTGTTTGCCGGCATCCGCGAACAGTTCGGCCGCCTGGACATACTGGTCAACAATGCCGCGACCAACCCGCAGTTCTGCAACGTGCTGGACACCGACCTCGGCGCCTTCCAGAAGACCGTTGACGTGAACATTCGCGGCTACTTCTTCATGTCGGTGGAAGCCGGCAAGCTGATGCGCGAGAACGGTGGCGGCAGCATCATCAACGTGGCGTCGATCAACGGCATTTCGCCGGGCGTGTTCCAGGGCATCTACTCGGTGACCAAGGCCGCCGTGATCAACATGACCAAGGTGTTCGCCAAGGAATGCGCCGAATTCGGCATTCGTTGCAACGCCCTGTTGCCCGGCCTGACCGACACCAAGTTCGCCTCGGCGCTGGTGAAGAACGACGCGATCCTGAAAATGGCCCTGGCGCAGATCCCGCTCAAGCGCGTGGCCGACCCGAGCGAGATGGCCGGTGCGGTGCTGTACCTGGCCAGCGATGCGTCGAGCTACACCACCGGTGTGTCGCTGAATGTGGATGGCGGCTTCCTGTCCTGAGTACGCCTGGGTTTCTACAGATCGATTTACGCGTAACCTTGGCGCAGATCGATCTGTCTCAGGATGAAACATGGAACTCCACATCGTCATCAACGGGCGTAAGGACCTGGCGGCCCAGCTTTATCAGCAGTTGCGTGAAGCCATCGCCACCGGGCGTCTCTCGGCGGGCGCGCAACTGCCACCCAGCCGCCTGCTGGCCGAGCAATTAGGCGTATCGCGCAAGACCGTATCCGACACCTACGCCACCCTGACCTACGAAGGCCTGCTGGTGGGCAAGATTGGCCGTGGCACCTTCGTCAACGCGTGGGCACCACAGCCGAATCGCGTGCAGACCGCCACCGACCTGGCCTGCGCCGCCAACCTGGCGAAGTGGCAGTCACTGCCCTCGCCCATGCGCCATCCCACCCGCGACAGCACGTTGCGCTACGAATTTATCGGCGGCGCCACCAGCCGCAATCAGTTCCCCCAGGATGAATGGCGGCGCTGCACCCAGGATGCGCTGCGGCGCATCGCCCAGAACAGTGGGTTCTACAGCCAGCCCGAAGGGGTGCCGGCACTGCGCAGTGCCATCGCCGGGCATATCGCGTTTTCCCGTGGGGTCAAATGCCGCGACAGCGACATCGTGGTCACCAACGGTGCGCAGCAGGCGTTGGACCTGATCGCCCGCGTGGTGCTGGAACCGGGCAGCATCGTCGCCATGGAAGACCCCGGCTACAGCCCCGCGCGCCAGTTGTTCATGGCGATGGGGGCCTTGGTCATCGGGGTTCCCCTCGATGAACAAGGCATTCAGGTCGACCGGATCCCCGATGGCGCCCGGCTGATCTACGTCACGCCCTCCCACCAGTTCCCCCTCGGCATGCCCATGAGCCTGCCACGTCGGGAGTCACTGCTGGCACGCGCCTTCGAGTTGGGTGCGATCATCATCGAGGACGACTACGACAGCGAGTTCCGCTACGAAGGCCGGCCCACCGACTCCCTGCAAAGCATGGACAGCCGTGGCGTGGTCACCTACGTCGGGACGTTCTCCAAGACCCTGTTGCCCGAACTGCGCCTGGGCTATGCGGTGCTGCCGCCGGCGATCTACGGCGCGGTGCTCAAGGCCAAGCAATTGACCGACCAGCACAGCTCCACATTGCCGCAATGGGCGCTGGCCAAATTCATCAGCGAAGGCTATTTGCTCAAGCATATTCGCCGCTGCCACAGCGTATACGCCGGGCGCCGCGAGCGCATTTTGCAGCGCCTGGCGGGCGACCTGTCGCCGTGGTTCGAAGCGGTGCCCACCGTCGCCGGGTTCCATATGGCGGCGTTGTGCAAAGTACCGGTGAATATTATCCCGTTGCTGATGGAATTGGCGCGCCAGGTGGAAGTCGGCCTATACCCGCTGGACGTGTTCTTCCACGACACGCCGGTGCGTCCGGGCCTGATCATCGGGTTTGGGGCCATCGAGACCCTCGACATCGACCCGGCGCTGGACAAGGTGCGCGATATTCTCCAGCAGATTGGCTAAGGGTTTTTCCGCCGGATTGGTCATTGGTCGCTCGAAAATCCAGGCGTACGGTGGGCAGGTCTCGAACTTCTCGGAAACTTCGCCATGAAACGCCTGCTCGCCACCACCCTGATGCTCGCCTCGCTCAGCGCCTTTGCCCACCCGCCCGTGTACAACCAGGAATCGATCAAGGTCCTGCAAGAACACGCGCTGCCCCAGGTGCCCGGCAAGAAAACCCTCATGCTCACCGTGGACTACGCCCCCGGCCAGGCCACCGTACCCCACAGCCACACGGGCACGGCCGTGGCCTATGTGCTCGAAGGCGCGATTACCTCGCGGGTGAATGATGAGAAAGCCAGGACCTACACGGTTGGCGAATCGTTCTACGAGCCCGCGGGTTCGCGACACTTTGAATCCAGCAATGCCAGCCAGACCCAGCCGGCCAGGCTGCTGGTAGTGATGGTGCTGGATGACAAGGCCAAGGTGTTGACCCCTCTTCCTCACTAATCAGCCTCATCACCAATCAGCAATATGGATGAAGCCCCCTCCCTCCGTCAGCGACTCACGGGCGCTTGAACTGGCGGCGCAGTTCTTCGATCTTTGGGCGGCACACGCACCCATCAAGGTGATCATTGACCATCCCCATCGCCTGCATCAGCGCATACATCGTGGTCGGCCCGACGAACGTCCAGCCACGTTTCTTCAAGGCCTTGGACAGGCGCACCGAGGCCGGCGAGATGGGATTGCCCGTCCAGTAAGCCAGGTCCACCACTGCCGGGCGTTCTTCAAGGCCGGGTTCGAACGCCCATAACCACTGCGCCAGCGAGCCGGTCTCATCCACCAACTCACACGCCCGGCGAGCGTTGTTGATCGTGGAAACGATCTTCGCTCGATTACGCACGATGCCCGCGTCCTGCATCAACCGCTCGACATCCGCCTCGCCGTACTGCGCCACCCGGCGAAAATCAAAACCGTCGAACGCCGCCCTGAACGGCTCGCGCTTGCGCAGGATGGTGATCCAGGCCATGCCGGCCTGGAAGCCTTCCAGGCAAATCTTCTCGTACAGTTGAACATCATCCGCCACCGGTACGCCCCACTCGTGGTCGTGATAACGGAGGTATTCCGGCGCGGCCGTGCGCCAGGTGCAGTGGGTCAGCCCTGCTTCGTCGGTGGTCAGTCCTGGTTTGTCCATCCATCACCTCATGTGCCAGGCGGCGAATGATAAGCGAAAAAATTTGCGCCCCGCCAACCGCTCAAGCATCCACCTTCGCGACCAACTGGTCAGACCGGGACCTGCCTACCGCCGAATTTTTACTTGTGATTTCAAAAATACCTGGCCTAGACTGGCGACGCACTGGACTTACCGGTATGACCACAACAATTAAGCCCTGGAACCACCAGGGCACCGAATAGAGATCCCTCCCATGCTCAGATGGTGCTCGCGTTCGATTTTCCTGCAAGTCGTGATTGGCCTGATGCTCGGCATCGTGTGCGGCCTGGCCCTTCCCGAATTCTCCTCGCAACTCAAACCCCTGGGTGACGGCTTTATCAAGCTGATCAAGATGCTGATCGGCCTGATCGTGTTCTGCGTGGTGGTCAGTGGTATTTCCGGGGCCGGCGACTTGAAGAAGGTCGGGCGCATCGGCCTCAAGTCGGTGATCTACTTCGAAGTGCTCACCACCATCGCCCTGGTGATCGGCCTGATCATGGCCTTCAGCACCGGGATCGGCCAAGGTGCCAATATCCACCTGGAGCAGCTCTCCTCTGCCGGCCTGAATGAACTGGCCGACAAGGGCCAGCACATCAAAGGCACCAGCCAGTTCCTGATGGACCTGATCCCTAATTCGGTGATCGGCGCCTTTGCCGACAACAACGTGCTGCAAGTGCTGCTGTTCTCGGTACTGTTCGGCAGCGCGCTGAACCTGGTAGGCGAAGCAGCCTCGGGCATCACCCGGCTGATCAACGAACTCAGCCACGTGATTTTCCGCATCATGGGCATGATCGTGCGCCTGGCGCCGATCGGTGTGTTCGGCGCAATCGCCTTCACCACCAGCACCTACGGGCTGGACTCCCTGCAACACTTGGGTAGCCTGGTGGGCCTGTTCTACCTGACCTGCCTTGCCTTCGTCGCGCTGATCCTCGGCCTGGTGATGCGCCTGTCGGGCCTGCGCATGCTGCCGTTGCTCAAGTACCTGCGTGAAGAACTGCTGATCGTGATGGGCACCGCCTCCTCCGATGCCGTGCTGCCGCAGGTCATGCGCAAACTCGAACACCTGGGCATTGGCAGTTCCACCGTGGGCCTGGTGATTCCAACCGGGTACTCGTTCAACCTCGACGGTTTCTCGATCTACCTGACCCTGGCCATCGTGTTTATCGCCAACGCCACCGGCACGCCGCTGTCGATGACCGATCTGCTGACCATCCTGCTGGTGTCGCTGATCACCTCCAAGGGTGCCCACGGGATTCCCGGCTCGGCCCTGGTGATCCTGGCGGCGACGCTCACGGCGATCCCGGCGATTCCGGTGGTCGGCCTGGTGCTGGTGTTGGCGGTGGACTGGTTCATGGGTATCGGTCGCGCGTTGACCAACCTGATCGGCAACTGCGTCGCCACCGTGGCCATTGCCCGCTGGGAAAAAGACATCGATATCCAACGCGCCAACAAGGTGCTGGACGGCCAGCAAGGTTATGCCTTCCAGGCCAAGAAGCCGGTAGTGCCGGCCCACCAGGAATTTTAAAACGCCAAACGCTTTCCACTGTAGGAGCGAGCTTGCTCGCGAAGGTCGTCAACGATAACGCGGGCATTCTGGATGCACGCGGTGACTTGAAGTTTTTCGCGAGCAAGCTCGCTCCTACAGTGCAGGGATTATTCATTTTTAAGGAGCGCACGACGTGATCAGCACCTCAACCGTCGTCAATTCAGTCGTAGAAAAACTCCGCGCCGCCCTGGCTCGCGGTCAGTGGCGCCGGGGCGAAATGCTGCCCGGCCAGCGCGAACTGGCCGAACAGATGGGCATCAGCCGCCCCAGCCTGCGCGAAGCGGTCATCGTGCTGGAAACCCTCGGCTTGGTGCGCTCCATGCCCGGCAAAGGCGTGGTCGTGCTGGAAACCAGCGTCAGCGAACCACAATCGAGCGACGCCGTGGCCGACGCCAGCCTCGAAGACATCCTGCAACTGCGCTACACCCTCGAACCCTTTATCGTCGGCCTGGTGGCCCAGTCCATCAGCAGCAAGGAAGTCGGCCAATTGCGCCTGACCCTGATGGACATGCGCGAAGCCCTGGATGCCGGTGACGCCGAAGCCGGCATGAACGCTTACCTCGACTTTCATGAGGAACTGTTCGCGCTCACCTCCAACCCGATCTTCCAGAACGTGGTGCAGCAAACCAGCAATGCCCTCAAGCAAAGCACCCAGGTGCTGCGCAACTCACCCGAGCACCTGGCGGAACGCCTGCAGGAAAATGAGGCGGTGGTACGCGCCATCCGCAACAAGAACAGCGCCCTGGCCAGTGCCGAGATGCGCCGGCATATCCTCCAGGAAGGCCTGCGCATGGGCATTCGCCTGAATATCCCGGACGATCATCTGGGCAGCTGATTTATTGGAGACCGGCCATGACCGCCCACGCCCTGCAACACGACCCCTACTTGCCCACCCTGCGCCTGGTGGCCGGCAAGAAGCCTTCGGTGGATGACATCTACCCACGGTTGTTCGACGCAATCCTCGAACAACGCATCGCCCCGGCCAGCCGCTTCACCGAAGAAAGCCTGGGCGAAACCTTCGGCGTGAGCCGCAGCGTGATCCGTCGGGTATTGGCCAAACTGTCCCATCAGCAAGTGATTATCCTGCGTCCGAACCAGCGCGCCCAAGTGGCGGCGCCGGATGCCCAGCAGACGCGGCAAATCCTCGAAGCGCGGCGCATGACCGAAATGACCGTGGTGCAATTGGCATGCGCCCAGGCCAGCTCCGGGCAAATCCGCCAATTACGCGAATTGATCGCCCGCGAGCGCGATTGCATTGAACGTGACCAGCGTGGGCCGGCGATACGCTTGTCGGGGGAGTTTCACCTGCAGTTGGCAGCCATAGCAGGAAATGCGCCGCTGGCGCAGTTCCTGAACAGCCTGGTGCCGCTGACGTCGTTGATCATTGCGCAATATGAGGCCAAAGCCTGCACGTATTGCGCGTGGCAGGAGCATGTGGCGATTGTCGACGCAGTTGAGCAACGCGACGTCAACCGTGCGATCAGCCTGATGACCCAGCATTTGGATCACCTGGAATCGAAACTGCTCAAGCTAACGCAATAGCTATCTAACGCCTGAGGGCCCAGGCAATCTCACACCCTGTTTGCGCACAATTTGAGTGCGTATTACAGGTACCAATCATGAAATCAGATTCAAAAATACGACCAGCACTGTTCAGCGTGCTTTCGCAACTGAACACGCAAAAAACAACAATGCCACTGGAAATGCAGACGGCTCTGAACGAGTTGAACGATGCTGCGCTTTACACGGGAGCGAAAATATTCCAGCTCAACAAACTTGAAGAAGCCGAGCGCTTTCTAAACATAGCCGCCGCGACCGGCAACGCTTGGTCTCAGTTCGCCCTGGCCACATGCGGTGCTTACCGCGACGGCATCTGGCATCACAAGAACGGTGAGGTCACTTCCCACGCAAGCGACGATACAAAGAAATGGCTCAGATTGGCTGCGGCTCAGAACTATATTCCTGCCTTGATACAACTGGGTGACGCCCAGTCCCTGGAAAAAGCCAAGGGCCTGCTGACCAACCCGGCGAGCCAAGAGAATCCCCAGGGCATGTATTACATGTACCTCATTACCAATGACACCCACTGGTTGGAGAAGTCCGCCGCCGTCGGCTGGAACCAAGCCCAATACAAACTCGCCCAGTTGTATCAACAAAAGCCTGAGATCTTTAGTAACGACACCCTACGCCACGCCCGAATCGAAGAACTCCTGCAAGCGTCCGCAGACGGTGGACTGCCTTTGGCGGTACACGCACGAGTCTTTTCTGATGAGTCGAATGCCAGCTTTGCCGAAAAACAATCACGTCTTGCTCAACTGGCGTGGATGGGACAGGTATACGGGATGCTCGAATACGGCTACGCACTCGCCAACTTTGCACGCGCGCAAAAAGACGCATCCCGCTATGCCCCTGGCGAGCGACAGGCGCCGCGCACGTACGGCCTAGCCAAGGACCTCGGCCTGGCCTACGCGATGTTGAAGTATGTACTCAAGAAAACAGCGGAGGTTGAAGAGGTTCCCATGCTTGCATCCGACCTCCACGCAATCGAAATGCAGATGACGCAAATGGATTGGGAAAAGGCCAACACGACCCTGACCCAACTTGCAGAAAAGGCTATTGAACCCTTCTCTCGCCTTGAGGAGTTGATCATTCCGGGCACTGCGAAATAATCGTCCAATAGCGGGCTGCCCGGGTTCACCGGGCCAAAAAAAATCCCTGAATCGTGAGATTCAGGGATTCTTCCAGTACCAGTCGTTGTTTTACAACACCGATTAACCACTCAACGCCAGGTCCAGCAACTCACGGTTGGCCACCGCGTACATGGCGTAGTCCGTGCCGACCGCAGCACGGATTTCCACCATCATTGCGACCCAACGATCAGCCATGTCCTTGTGCTGCTCAAGCCACAGGGCCACGCGGGCTTCCATGTCCTGTGGCGCGTCGGCCATTTGCAGGACGGAAATGGTGATCGCACGTTGCTGCCAGTCCACATCGTCGCGGAACGCTTCGCGGGCCTGGGCCTGCCAGTTGTTGGCCACGGGCAGATCGCTGATCTGCTGCAGATACCACGGCAGGTCCAGGGCGCTGCCGACAGCGAAGTAGGCCTTGGCCACTTCGGCGGCGTCATGCCCGGTCACATCAGCGGCTTCGATGATCGGCAGCAAGGTGTACAGGTGGGTCGTGCCTGCAACCATGCGCGCCAGCAACTCCGGCACGCCGGCTTCGGTGTAGGCCTGGTAGCGGGTCTGCCAGCCTTCGCGGGTCGGACCTTCCAGCAGTTCGTCGAGCTTGAGGCCCAACGCGGCCAGGTGCGGACCGAAGTGCGCGGTGTCACGGCCGGCGTCCTGCTCGTTGCGACGGCTGCGCAGGAACCAGCGCGTGGCGCGACGGCCCAGGCGCATCAACTCATCCATCAACTGCAATTGCACGTCAGCGGAGACCTGGTGGTCCAGGGCTTCGATCTGGCGGAACCAGTGCGGGAGGTGGAAGATGTCGCGCACGATCACGTAGGCACCGGCCACGTTCGCCGGGCTCATGCCGGTCGACTCCTTGAGTCGCTGCACAAAGGTGATGCCCATGTGGTTGACCAGGTCGTTGGCGATCTGGGTGCTGACGATCTCGCGCTTCAGACGGTGGCGACGCATGGCTTCGCCGAACTTGGCCACCAGGCTCGGTGGGAACGCGGTCTCCATGTCGCGGGTCAGGTAGTCGTCATCCGGTACCAGCGACTTGAGCAGCGCTTCCTTGAGGTCGATCTTGCTGTAGGAAATCAGCACCGACAGTTCCGGACGGGTCAGGCCCTTGCCGGTGGAAGCGCGCTCGGTGAGCTGCTCCTCGGTCGGCAGGTACTCGATGGCGCGGTCCAGCTTGCCACGGCCTTCCAGGTCGCTCATCAGGCGCTTGTACTCGGCGGCACGCTCGTAGGCACGGCGCGCAGCCAGGGACAGGGCCTGGGTCTGCTTGTAGTTGTTGCCCAACACCAGGCTGCCGACTTCGTCGGTCATGCTCGCCAGCAACTGGTTGCGTTGCTTGTCGGTCATGTCGCCGGCCTGCACCACTTCGTTGAGCAGGATCTTGATGTTCACTTCGTGGTCGGAGCAGTCCACGCCACCGGCGTTGTCGATGAAGTCGGTGTTGGAGCCGCCACCATTGAGACCGAATTCCACACGGCCCAGCTGGGTCATGCCGAGGTTACCGCCCTCGCCCACCACCTTGCAGCGCAGCTCGTTGCCGTTGACGCGCAGCGCGTCGTTGGCCTTGTCGCCTACATCGGCATGGCTTTCGGTGCTGGCCTTGACGTAGGTACCGATACCGCCGTTCCACAACAGGTCCACCGGCGCCTTGAGCAAGGCGTTCAGCAGTTCGGTCGGGGTCAGCTTGTCGGCCGAAATGTCAAAGCGTTCCTTCATCTGTGGCGAGATGGCAATGCTCTTCGCGCTGCGCGAGAAGATACCGCCGCCTTCGGACATGATGCTGGTGTCGTAGTCGGTCCAGGCCGAACGCGGCAGCTCGAACATGCGCTGGCGCTCGACGAAGCTGGTGGCCGGGTTCGGGTTCGGGTCGATAAAGATATGCAGGTGGTTGAAGGCCGCGACCAGTTGCAGCTTGTCGGACATCAACAGGCCGTTACCGAACACGTCGCCGGCCATATCGCCGACGCCCACCACGGTGATGCTGTCTTCCTGCACGTTGATGCCGCGCTCACGGAAGTGACGCTGCACACCGACCCAAGCCCCCTTGGCAGTGATGCCCATTTTCTTGTGGTCGTAACCGGCGGAACCACCGGAGGCAAAGGCATCGCCCAGCCAGAAGCCGTAGTCGATGGCGATGCCGTTGGCGATGTCGGAGAAGGTCGCGGTGCCCTTGTCCGCTGCCACCACCAGGTACGGGTCATCGTCGTCATGGCGCACGACGTTGGCCGGCGGCACCAGGGCGCCATCCTTCAGGTTGTCGGTGATGTCCAACAGGCCGGAAATGAAGATGCGGTAGCAGGCGATGCCCTCGGCCGCGATCTCGTCACGGCTGCCGCCCAATGGCAGGCGACGCGGCAGGAAGCCGCCCTTGGCGCCCACCGGCACGATCACCGAGTTCTTCACTTGCTGGGCTTTGACCAGGCCGAGCACTTCGGTACGGAAGTCTTCTTCACGGTCGGACCAGCGCAGGCCGCCACGGGCCACATTGCCAAAGCGTAGGTGCACGCCTTCGACACGCGGCGAGTAGACGAAGATTTCAAACTTCGGCACCGGCTTGGGCAGCTCGGGGATGGCACGCGGGTCGAACTTGAAGCTGAAGTACGACTTGTTCTGGCCGTTGGCGTCGGTCTGGTAGAAGTTGGTGCGCAGGGTGGCCTTGATCAGGTCCAGGTAGCGCCGCAGGATGCGGTCTTCGTTGAGCACCTGGACGTCGTCCAGGGCCGTGAGGATCGCTTGTTCCAGGCGTTGCTGCTTGTCTTCCAGGTCATCGGCGGTGAGCTTGCGCGCCAGATAGAAGCGGGTCTTGAACAACCGGGTCAACTCGCGGGCGATGTCGGTGTGGTTGTTCAGGGTGCTGGCGATGTAGCCGAGGTCGAAGCCCAGGCGGATCTGCTTCAGGTAACGGGCGTAGGCACGCAACAGCGCGACGTCGCGCCATGGCAGGCCGGCGGTGAGTACCAGGCGGTTGAACGCATCGTTCTCTGCATCGCCATGCACGATGTGCACGAACGCGTCCTGCAGGGTGTCGTTGAGCTGCTGGATGTCCAGGTTCACGCCTTCGGCGGCGATGAACGCAAAATCGTGGATCCAGAACTCGCGGCCGTTGGCATGGCGCAGGCGGTACGGGAACTCACCCAGCACGCGCAGGCCGAGGTTTTCCAGGATCGGCAAGACGTCGGACAGCGCCAGCGGGGTATCGGCGTGATACAGCTTGCAATGCAGCTCGCGCTGGCCGGAGACCTGGCCCAGCGGCTGATAGAAGCTCATCACCAGCGGGTTGGCTTCGGTGAGGCTGAGCAGGTGCTGCATGTCGACCACGGCCGAGTGCGCAGCGAAACGCTCGCGGTAGCCGGCCGGGAAGCCTTTCGGGAAGTCCGCCAGCACGTTGGTGCCGTGGGCTTCGCCGAAGCTTTCCACAACGAGGCTGGAGTAGTCGTCCTGCCAGCTGCGGCAGGCCTGCACCACTTCTTTTTCCAGTTGCAGCGGGTCGATGTCCAGGCGGTTCTTCGGGTCGACCCGCAGAATCAGCTGCACGCGCGCCAGCACGGATTCGGAGAAGAAGGTCCAGAATTCGCAGTCCGAGGCTTTCAGGCGATCCATCAGCACTTGCTGGATCTTCTGGCGCACTTCGGTGGAATAGATGTCGCGCGGCACGTAGGCCAGGCAGTAGCAGAAACGACCGTACGGGTCTTTACGCAGGAACACACGGATCTTGTTGCGTTCCTGGATCTGCACGATCGACATCACGGTGCTGAACAGCTCGTCGACCGGGGTCTGGAACAGGTCGTCACGGGGCAGCACTTCAACGACTTGAGCAAGCTCCTTGCCCAGGTGCGCCTTGGCCTGGAAGCCCGAGCGACGCTCGATTTCCGCGACCTTGCGGCGGATATACGGGATGACGCGCACGCTTTCGCCATACACCGACGAGGTGTAGAGGCCCATGAAGCGGCATTCCTTGATCACCTTGCCGTCGGCATCGATCTGGCGGATCGACACGTAGTCCGGGTAAGCCGGGCGGTGCACACGGCTTGGGTGCGCGGCCTTGGCGAACGACAGCACGGTCGGCTCGCGCAGGTACGACACGGCGTAGTCTTCGATGCGCAGGTCGTCGGCGGTCAGGCCGGCGCGCAGCAGCTTGGTCAGACCGAGGAACGAGCTGGCGTCATATTCGATATGACCGCCGTCCGCCTCGTCACGTACCACGAACTCTTCATAGCCGAGGAAGGTGAAGTGGTTGCCCACCAGCCATTCCAGGAAGTTCTTGATCTCGGCTTTTTCTTCGCCGTCGATGCCGAACGGGCTGGCGTCGATACCGTCGAGCAGCTCCTGGACCTTGGCCTTCATCGGTTCGAAATCGGCCACGGCCACGCGCACTTCGCCCAGTACCTGCTCAAGCTCTTTGCTCAGCACGTTGAGTTCGGCGGCGTTGGCGCAGCGGTCGATTTCCAGGTACATCAGCGATTCTTGCTCGATGCCTTCGCCCTGGGTGCCCTTGGGCAGGATTTCCAGCAACTCGCCCTTGCTGCCACGGCGCACGCTGAGCACGGTGGTCTGCAGGGTGTGGATGCTGTAGCCACGGCGGTTCAGCTCGGTGCGTACCGAGTCCACCAGGAATGGCAGGTCATGGTGCAGCACTTCGACCGCAGTGTGGGTCGATTGCCAGCCATGACGTTCGTAATCGGGGTTGTAGACCCGCACTTGCGGTTGGGTGTGATCAAAGCGCTCAAGCAGGCGCCAGGCAGACAGGGTGCAACCGGCCAGGTCGGAAAGGCGACGCTGGGTCAGTTCATCCAGGGAAATGATGCCGAAGAATTGCTCAGCGAACAGCGCCACTTGTGGCAGTGCCTGTTCACTGATGTGCTGCGCCAGTGCCGCTTGCAGTTGATGCTGGAAGTCGGCCTTGCTGGCTGCGGTGAAGAACGCCATCTGTGGTACTCCGCTTGGGCTTGTTATTGATGGAAGCGTCGCGTGTTATCCCCTGGTGGGGAGACCGTCAGCTCTGTTCGCAGGTAACGAGTTAAGCACCATAAACGAATCAGGGTGACAGGTGGGTGAAGCTGGACAAGACAATGAGGTCACATACAACGTCCATAAGATGCGCACCTTGCCGGGTGACGGTACGACGGGCAGGTCAGGCGCCTGGCACGTGCACATCCGTTGCGCAGCTTAACGAGTGTGGGAAGCCGGGTGCTTGCGATGCTGCGACATATTCGGTCATCGGTACGCAGGCGTGGGGTTGCGACTTGGGCAACCCGGAATTCCCGGTAGAAAAACCGGCTATTTTCCCCGCCCCGAGTACCGAAAATGACCGGTATTGCCCGTCAGGTCATGCGCTGGGTCTGACACAGGAAGCAGCACAAAATTCGCCGCAATGGCACAATTGCCTACGCAACGCCCTACCCTAGACAGGATTCCCCATGCTGCAACTGAAAACCGACGCCCTGATGGCCACCCCGTGCGACGACGAAGAAGACAACATGGCCATGCTCTGCTGCCACGGCAGGAACGGCGAGATGTTCATGCTCACCCGCTACCCCGACGAAGACGAAGTGGAACTGACCTGGGACTATGAGCCGTCGACCCTGGATGGGCTGAAAGTCACCCTCAGCGACACGACAATGCGGGTAGAGCTGGCAGCGGGCGATGCCGATGCACTGGGCGGCAAGGACCAATTGGAGATAACCCACACCACCGCCGCAGCGGAGATGGCAGAAGTGGAACAAACCCTGCAAAACATCCTCAAGGGCACCGGCACCTACATCCGCGCCTGAATCGCACTGGCGCAGCCTTCACCGATGCCCTTGACCGTTGGTCGGTACTGTTATTTCTAACAGTACCCGGCCCCGTGTTTCCGGCCTTAGCTGAGCAAAGCAACGGTGACTGCACGGGTGCCTCGATGAAATCCCTCAGCAAGTTTCTGGCCATTGGCCTTTTGGCTACGGTTTCATCAGCGCTGGCGGCATCCGCAGCCAACACTGACTATTCACACTTGATTCTGCTGATCAAAGACGACGGATCCAGGTCGCGAAATCTTCAGGACCTCGTCGACCCCTCCAGCACCTTCCAGCACCGCGTGCCCAACATCAAGCCGCTGGTAACGCCGAGCAAGGCCCGCACGCTGGCGGATGCAGAAGCCCTGCGCCGCCATCGGCTGGACCGCTACTACATCGTCGACACGCGCCACTTGAGCCACAGGCAGGCTGACGCACTGCGCCAGCAACTCCAGCAAGACCCGGCCATAGAAGACGTCGACTTTGAACCCGTGGTGGAGGGCATGCACGACGACAAGGCCGAACCCATCGCAGGCAGTGCGCGCGGCAGCATACCGGACCATACCGGACGCCAGCACTACCTGCTCGGCCGACAAGCCGTGCCGCCCTACAACATCGGCGGTGTAAACGCGGTGAAGGCCTGGACCGTACCCGGTGGCAAGGGCTACAACATGCGGGTGATCTCTTCGGAGATCGATCATTGGGCCTACAACCACGTGGACCTGCCCAAACCTTTTCTGGAAGTCGATGCAGGGGCTCTTACTGGCTACCACGACACGGCCAGCGTCGGCACCATCGGCTCCAGGGACAACGGCTTCGGCACCACCGGCATCGTGCCCCATGCACAACTGGGCTATTCGCAATATGGCCCCAGCCGATTGCTGCAAACCGCCGAACAACTGAGCCCCGGCGATGTGTTGCAACTGGGCGTGCATATGAATTACACGCCCTTTCCAGCAGTCGGCTGCACCCAGAACTGCTACATGCCCCTGGAATACAACAGCATGGTACGCGACATCATCACCTACCTGACGATGGAAAAAGGTGTGCATGTCGTACTGGCTGCGGCAAACGGCAATATCAACCTGGACCACCCCTACTTCAACGGCTACTTTGATCGCAACAGATTCGATTCCGGCAGCATCTACGCGGGCGCCGTGTACCCCACGAGCGGTTTGAGAGCCTATTACTCCCAATACGGCAGACGCGTCGACCTGTTCAGTTGGGGCGGCTCCGTCACCACGACGACCTGGACCACCGCCAACCCCACCAGCGCCTATACCCACACCTACAGCGGCACCTCCTCCGCCAACCCGATCATTGCCGGGGTGATGGCATCGCTGCAAGGTGTGGCGCGGGCCAATGGCCTGGGCAATCTCGCCCCCAAGGAACTGCGCAGAATCCTCGTGGAGACCGGCTATCCACAAGCCAACGGCAACCGTACCGAGATTGGCGTGCAACCGGACCTGGAGGCCGCCATCCGCAAACTGCTTGCCGACGGCGCCGGCCAACCGCCCACGGGCCGGCTGGCCATCCCCGAGCAAGCCAAATCGGGAGAGACGTTCAACGGCCATGTCTATGCGCAATCGCCCACGCAAAAACCGCTGACCTATCGCTGGAATGCCGACGGGTTTACCCCTCCGGACGGGGATGGACCGACCTTGGCATTGACCGCCCCGCCCGTAACCGCCGATACCCTGACCTCGATTTCCGTGGCGGTGTCCGACGGCACCCACACCCTCAACCTGAGGGAAAACATGACCATCAAGGCCCCTGACGCGCCTCCGGTCGGCGACTGCGCCGCCCCCTGGATTGCGAGCAAGGTATATGCCTCCGCTGGCGAAAAAGTCTCCTACAGCGGTTACAACTACCAAGTGGCGCACTGGACGCAAAACGCTCGCCCCGATCTGAACTTTGTTGAAACCGGCGCCGCCAAACCCTGGCGGCGCCTGGGCACCTGCGGCAGCGGGCTGCCGGTCGCCAGGATCACCGGCCCTTCCAGTGTTGAGGCCGGCAAGGCGGTGCTGCTATCGGGGGCCTCCTCCACGGGCCAAGGCTTGCGCTTCGCCTGGGCGGCCACTGGCTTCAACCCGGACTTTTCGGCGCAAGCATCCAGCAGCTTTATTGCTCCGAATACGGCGGGAACACGCGTCATCACCCTGACCGTCACCGATGAACGCGATCGCCGCGCAACCGCCAGCCACAGCCTCACGGTGACCACCGGCACCCCCGCCAACCGCCCACCCGTCGGCAGCCTGCAGGGCAGCGAAACGGTCGATTCGGGCAAGGCCGTGAGCTTCATCGCCAACGCCAGCGACCCTGACGGCGACGCGATGAGCTACACATGGACGCGCCCGACCGGCTTCACCGGCACCATCGGCAATACCCGCAGCGTCACCCTCACCGCCCCTGCGGTCACCGGCGATACCCGCGTCATCGTCAGTGTCGTGGTCAGTGACGGGCGCGGCGGTACGCTGCGACTGGAAAAACCGATCACCGTCAAGGCCCCGCCACCTTCGGGCAGTTGCCGCGACATTCCGGCGTGGTCGCCCACCAAGGTGTATTCAACCTACGCAGAGGCGGTGTCGTACAACGGCATGGCCTACAAACAGAACTTCTACAGCCTCGACAAACGCCCGGATCTCAACTCTGCCGTGCATAGCCAGCCTTGGCATCCCGGGGTGCCCTGCCGTTGAAGCAGAGGCGGTGAGCGGACACGCCTGCTCGCCGTCCTTTGTGCCTCTCACACAATTTTCCTACAAGTTTTGCTAAAAATACCCCGCGTGCCGTTAGTCGCCACCCCCTGCCATGCATTAAAGTAGGCGCCCCAGGCTGTCGTTTGTTACATGACGCACAGGCTCATCTCTCCAGGAACCGTCATCGATGGAACATCGTGAAGCGCTGCTCGCGCTGCGAACCTTTCTTTCTACGCAGATTCTCGGCCAGGAAAAACTCATCGATCGCCTGCTGATCGCCCTGCTCGCCGACGGCCATATGCTGGTGGAAGGCGCGCCGGGCCTGGCCAAGACCAAGGCGATCAAAGAGCTGGCCGAAGGCATCGAAGCGCAGTTCCATCGTATCCAGTTCACCCCCGACCTGTTGCCCGCCGACATCACCGGCACCGAGATCTATCGCCCGGAAACCGGCAGTTTCGTGTTCCAGCAAGGGCCGATCTTCCACAACCTGGTGCTGGCGGACGAGATCAACCGCGCCCCGGCCAAGGTGCAATCGGCGCTGTTGGAGGCCATGGCCGAGCGCCAGGTCAGCGTCGGGCGCAGTACCTACGACCTGTCCCCGCTGTTTCTGGTGATGGCCACGCAAAACCCCATCGAGCAGGAAGGCACCTACCCGCTGCCCGAGGCCCAGCTCGACCGTTTCCTGATGCACGTCAAGATCGGCTTCCCCGACGCGGCCGTCGAACGGCGCATCCTGCAACAGGCCCGTGGCGAAGCCCTCAACGGCGAAACCAAGCCCGAGCGCCGCGTCAGCCAGCAGGCGATCTTTGCCGCGCGCAAGGAAATCCTCGGCCTGTACATGGCCGATGCGGTGGAGGAATACCTGGTGCAACTGGTCATGGCCACGCGCACCCCGGCCAAGTTCGACCCGGAAATGGCCGAATGGATCGCCTACGGCGCTAGCCCCCGTGGCTCCATCGCCCTGGATCGCTGCGCGCGCGCCCATGCCTGGCTGGCCGGTCGCGACTTTGTCAGCCCGGAAGACATCCAGGCGGTGCTGTTCGACGTGCTGCGTCATCGCATCATCCTGTCGTTCGAAGCCGAAGCGGCCGGGATTGACCAGGACCGTGTGGTGCAACGCATTCTCGACGTCGTTGCCGTCGCTTGAAGTCGATGAACGCAAGCGATGGGGTGCGCGTCACGCTCAGCGAGCTGATCGAGATGCGCCACCGCGTGCGCGAAGTGCAGCTGTTTTCCACGCCAAGCCAGCGCAGCCCGTTGATTGGCCTGCACCACTCCAAGCTGCGCGGGCGCGGTGTCGACTTCGACCAGGTGCGCGTGTACCAGGCCGGCGATGATGTGCGCACCATCGACTGGCGCGTGACCGCACGCACCCAGGAGCCGCACACCAAGCTGTTCCACGAAGAACGCGAGCGGCCGATCTTCATCATGGTCGAGCAAAGCTGCCGGCTGTTTTTCGGCTCGGGGCAGATGTTCAAGTCGGTGCTCGCCGCTCAAGCCGCCAGCCTGATCGGCTGGGCCGCGTTAGGGCACAACGACCGCGTCGGCGGGCTGGTGTTCGGCGACAACGAGCACTACGAAATCAAGCCGCGCCGCAGCAAGCAAAGCCTGCTGCAATTGCTCAACCGCCTGGTGCGCGTCAACCAGAGCCTGGACACCGAAAGCCGCCCGGAGGCCGACGCCCTGGGCATGGCCCTGCGCCGTGGCCGCGAAGTGCTGCGTCCCGGCAGCCTGGTAATCGTGATCTGCGACGAACGTGCCCTCACCGAGGGCGCCGAGCAGCAATTGAGCCTGCTGTCACGCCATTGCGACTTGCTGCTGTTGCCGATCTCCGACCCGCTGGACCACGCCCTCCCCGCCGCCGGGCTGCTGCGTTTTGCGCAACGCGGGGCGCAATTGGAACTGGATACGCTGAACTTCGATTTGCGCCAGGCCTACAAGGCCCAGGCCGAAGCGCGCATCGCCCGTTGGGAACTGCTCGCGCAGAAACTGCGGATCCTGCTGATGCCCCTGAGCACCCAGAGCCAAATGGTCGAACAACTGCGCGAATACCTCAACCCGCAACGCCCGGTTAAAAAGCAATGAGCAGCCTCGACCAACTGCAACCGCTGATCGCCCCGCCGCCCATCGGCTTCTGGCCGCCCGCGCCGGGCTGGTGGCTGTTGCTGCTGGTCATCCCGCTGCTGGGTTGGGGGTTGTGGTCGCTGCGCCGCTTCTTGCCGACTCGACGCCCCCTGGCCCGCGCCGAACAACCGCTGGACCCGCTGCGCATCGCCGCCCTGGCGGAGTTGGCGCTGATGCCCAAACCCTACGATGGCGCGCCCGCCGGCGCCTGGCTGCAACAGCTCAATGGCCTGCTCAAGCGCCTGTGCCGCAACGACTATCCCTATAGCCAGAGCCATACCCTCAACGGCCGCAAATGGCTGGCATTCCTCGACAACCGTTGCCCGGCCGCCGGCCTCACGCGCTGGATGGTGCTGGTGGAGGGTGCCTACAAACCCGAATGCAAACTCGACGACAAGGCCATCGCCGGCCTGACCCAAGCGGTCGACACCTGGATCCGCAAACATGTTTGAGTTCGCCTGGCCGTGGATCTTCATCCTGTTGCCCTTGCCGTGGGTGATGCGGTTCATCCTGCCGGCGGCCGACAGCGGCGAGCCCGCCCTTAAAGTCAGCTACCTCGGCGATCTCGAAAGCCTGGCCCGCCGCCGTGCGCGGGTGAACCTGCCGGGCTGGCGTCAACAGGCGCCCTTCGTGGTGCTGTGGCTGCTGCTGCTGAGCGCAGCTGCGCGCCCGGAATGGCTGGGCGAGCCACTGCCGATTGCCGCCAGCGGCCGCGATTTGCTGGTGGCGGTGGACGTGTCCGGCTCCATGGACTTTCCCGACATGCACTGGCAGGACGAAGACGTCAGCCGCCTGAACCTGGTCAAGCACCTGCTCGGCGACTTCCTTGAAGGCCGCGAAGGCGACCGCGTGGGCCTGATCCTGTTCGGCAGCCAGGCCTACCTCCAGGCACCGCTGACCTTTGACCGCCGCACCGTGCGCACCTGGCTGGATGAGGCGCGCATCGGCATCGCCGGCAAGAACACCGCCATTGGCGATGCCATAGGCCTGGCGCTGAAACGCCTGCGTCAGCGGCCTGCGCAAAGCCGCGTGCTGATCCTGGTCACCGATGGCGCCAACAACGCCGGGCAGATCGCGCCCCTGATCGCCGCGCGCCTGGCGGCCGAAGAAGGGGTGAAGATCTACCCCATCGGCATCGGCGCCGACCCTGAGCAAACCGGTTCCCTGGGCATCCTTGGCGTCAACCCGAGCCTGGACCTCGACGAGCCGGCACTCAGGGCGATTGCCGAGGCCACCGGCGGCCAATACTTCCGTGCCCGCGATGGCCAGGAGCTGGAAGCGATCAAGCAGACACTGGACAAGCTCGAGCCCGTCGAACAGCAACCGACCCAGACACGCCCGGCGCAGGCGCTGTACAGCGGACCGCTGGCCCTGGCGCTGATCCTGAGCATGTTGCTGGTGATCCACGAACGCTGGCCAAACAACGCCCTGCAACGCGGGTTCAACAAACTGTCGAGCAAGGGAATCTTCCTGCAACAGCATCCGCAATGGCGCCAGCGCCTTAAACGCCTGCGTCTACGGAGGCGTCGATGATCGCCCTGTGGCCACATTGGTTCCGTCCCTGGTGGCTGTTGCTGCTGCCGCTGCTCGGCTGGTTGCTGTGGCAACTGTGGCATAGGCAAAAGCGCGCCGGGCGCTGGCAGATGATCCTGCCGCCGGCCTTTCACGCCGTACTGCTCAGCGGTGGCAGCGGGCGCGAAAGCAAATCGCCGTGGGTGTTGCTGGGCCTCGCCTGGCTGTTGGCGGTGCTGGCGTTGCTGGGTCCCAGCTGGCAACGGGTTGAACAAACCAGCCAGAAACCCTCCGACCCGTTGGTGGTGCTGCTCGAACTGACCCCGGAAATGCTCGCCACCGACAGCCCGCCCAACCGCCTCGAACAGGCACGGCGCAAGCTCTATGACTTGTTGCAGGCGCGCAGCGATGCGCAAACCGCCATCGTCGTGTATGCCGGCAGCGCCCACACCCTGGTGCCGCTGTCGGACGACCTGGCCACCAGCCGCAACCTGCTCGACGCCCTGCGCCCCTCGATCATGCCGGAGTCCGGCCACCGCGCCGACCTGGCGGTGGAGAAAGCCCTGGACCTGCTCAAGCATGGCGGCCTGGGCCAGGGTCGCCTGCTGCTGGTCGGCTCATCGCTGTCCAAACAGGAACGCCAGGGCATTCGCCTGCTGCTGCAGGGCAACCAGGCGCCGAGCCTGTCGATCCTGGGCATCGGCAGCCGTGAAGGTACGCCGGTGACCCAGGAAAGCGGCGAATTCCTCAAGGACGAACAAGGCGCGATCCTGGTACCGCGCCTCGACAGCCCGACACTCAAGGCCTTCGCCAACGAAATGGGCGGCCGCTACCGGGCCGCACGCCTGGACGATAAAGACCTGCGCCAGCTCGGCGTGCTGGACCCGCCCCAAGCCCTGCGCAACGACGGCCAGTTACTGCACCTCGACACCTGGGCCGACCAGGGATACTGGCTGCTGCTGCCGCTGTTGCTGCTGGCCGCCTGCGCCGGGCGGCGCGGCTGGTTGTTCTTTTTACCGCTGCTGCTGTTGGGCGCGCCACAACCCAGCTATGCCTTTGAATTCCAGGATTTGTGGCTGCGGCCGGACCAGCAAGGCCAATACCTGCTCAAGCAGAAACGCCCCGCCGAGGCCGCAGAGCACTTCCAGGATCCGCAGTGGCAAGGCGTCGCCCTGTACGCGGCCGGCAACTATGCCGAGGCCATCAAGCGGTTTGCCGAGGGCAATGACGCCTATTCCCACTACAATCGCGGCAACGCCCTGGCCAGGTCCGGTGAACTCGAAGCGGCCATCGACGCCTACGAACAAGCCCTGGAAGCCCAGCCCGACCTGCAACCGGCACTGAAAAACAAGGCCCTGGTAGAAGCCCTGATCCAGGAACAGACAGAACCCGAGCCGCAAACGCAGGCAAAAAACGAGGATGACGAAACCACCCAACCCGGCCAAACTGCGCAACCGGGCGCCACTGGGCAAAATGCCACAGGTGGCGAGCAGTCGTCCCAGGGCCAGGGCGAAGCCGGCACCGGCGATACCCAGGCCGGCACCCCGCCGCCAGCCGCTGGCAACGACGTGCCGGGCAGCGAGTTGGGCGATGAGCACACCACCACCCCGCCGCTGCTTGCTGCCGACGCCAACCTCGACGGTGAACACCGCCAGGCCCTGGAACAATGGCTGCAGGAGATCCCGGACAATCCCGGCGAACTGCTGCGACGCAAATTCTGGTACGAACAGCAACAGCATCAGGACAAGACTCGATGAGCCGCCGCACCACCCTTCTGCTTCTGCTCGCGTTGTCGGCAGGCCACGCCCAGGCGGCCAGCCTGGTCGCCAGCGTCGACCGCAACCGTCTCAATTCCGGGGAGACGGTGGAACTGACGGTGGAATCCAGCGATGTCACCCAGTTCGGCAAGCCCGACCTGTCGCCCCTGGATGCGCAATTCGAAGTCAGTGGCACGCGCCAGCTCAACCAACTCACGACGTTGGGTGGCGATAACCATGCGACCACACGCTGGATCATTACCCTGCTGCCCAAACAGAACGGCACGGTGGTGATTCCGCCGCTGCAAGTGGGTGAGTACACGACCCAGCCGATCAGCCTGCAAGTGCTGGAAACCACCAGCCAGGACACCAACGCCGAGCTGGCCCCGGTGTTTGTCGAAGCCAACCTCGACCAGACCAGCGTGTACGTCCAGGCCCAGGCACTGTTGACCGTGCGCGTGTACCACTCGGTGTCGCTGTATGACGACAGCAGCTTGACGCCGTTGCAGATCCCCGATGCCCGTGTCGAACAGTTGGGCGAGTCGCGCACCTATGAAAAGGTCATCAACAGCATCCGCCATGGCGTGATCGAAACCCGCTACGCGATCTACCCGCAGCACA
Organism: Pseudomonas sp. CFBP13509; assembly: GCF_005233485.1. Lineage (NCBI taxonomy): Bacteria > Pseudomonadati > Pseudomonadota > Gammaproteobacteria > Pseudomonadales > Pseudomonadaceae > Pseudomonas > Pseudomonas sp. CFBP13509. The sequence goes on along the minus strand of NZ_QGAA01000011.1, from coordinate 126,136 downwards.
GCGGCACCCTGGAGATTCCCGCGCAGACATTCAGCGCCACGCTGGTGGAGTCGCGTCCGCCCCAGGAAAACACACTGCAGGGCACCAAGCCCGGCAAGCTGATCCATGTGAGTTCGGCGGCGCTGCCACTGGCGGTCAAGCCCAAGCCCGCGCTGTACCCCGTCGATGCGCCCTGGTTGCCGGCTCGCAGCCTCACGCTCACCGAGAGCTGGAACCCGGAGCCGGAACATGTACAAGTCGGCGATTCCCTGACCCGCAGCCTGACCGTCAAGGCCGAAGGCCTGTCCAGCGCCCAACTGCCGGCCCTGCCCAGCACCGACATCAACGGCCTGCGCCGCTACCCTGACCAGCCGGTGCTCGGCAACCAGACCAGTGACCGTGGCCTGATCGGCAGTCGCGAAGACCGTGAGGCCCTGGTGCCCAACCGTGTCGGCGCCCTGGAACTGCCTGCCGTCGAGGTGGTGTGGTGGAACACCCACGAGGACCATCTGGAACGCACCAGCCTGCCGGCCCGCACCTTGCAAGTGGCCAACAACCCCAGCCTGGCGGTGGACACGCCGGCCATCCCGACCATCATCACCGCACCGGACGACAGCCGCCTGTGGCTGTGGCAACTCAGCACCCTGCTCCTGGCCTGCACCACCTTGCTGGGCTTCGGCCTGTGGTGGCGGGCCCGTCGGCAACCGGCGGTACTGCGCGCCGCGCAAACCGGCCCGAGCCCGCGCACCCTGCTCGACGACCTCAAGCGTGCCACCCAGGCCAACGACCCCCAGGCCACCCGCCAGGCACTGGATGCCTGGGCGCGGCAACAGCCGGAAACCCTGGCGGATATGGCGGCACGGTTTGTGCCGTTGTCGGATGCACTGGATGGGCTCAATGGCGCGCTGTACAGCGAGAGCGGTCAATACTGGCTGGGTGAAGAGCTGTGGCGTGCGGTCAAGGCCATCCCCATGGCCGAGCGCGAGCAGGGCCCGGCGACGGACACCACCAGTTTGCCGCCGCTGTATCCCAAATAAGCCCTCCCAGATTTGACTTGTGCTGCCTGGGGGACCTGTATTGTTAAAGGCCAGCAATCCATAGATTCGTTAAAATTGCAGGACGTGCATTTGATCAGCAGCGCCAATAGCCTCGCCGACGGAGCGGCGGGCCGCATCCAGGGTGGACGCCCTCCTTTGAATATTCCCGCGTGGGGCGTGGAAATAATCAATCAAAGGACATCCACCGTCTAAAGGCGTTAAAGCAGGCCTTACTGATTGGCAGACAATGCCGATGAGCACTCCTGCATCGGCTCCTTATGTGGGTTTTCCGGAATCGAACCAGTTGACCATAAACCGCGCGTAATCAGCGCCAGCCTCAGCCAGTTTTGGATCGCGCTTTTCATTGGTCACACTTTCAAGCCAATCCCTGGGATTCATTGGTGCTTCCTTTGGCTCGCTTTTTTTTTCCGGCGACTGATGATGTACGGGAGGTAAGGTGAACGAGTAAAGAAGGTGATCACCACCGGGATTAATTGCACTCATATTCAATTTATCCTTCAAACAGTTCATAGGTATCCCACCTTCAGGTGGGACCTGTTTTGAGTGCATGTTCATCAGCGGTCAGTTCCAAGCGCGCCTGGTAACAGGGTATTTACAGGTAAACTCTCCAGCTTTATCGCCCTGCTTTGTTTTCGGCGGCCATTCATCCTCTTTTCCTCTACGGAGTTCGCCTTGCGTCTGTTCCACACCTCCGACTGGCACCTGGGCCAAAACCTCCACGGCCAGGAACGCGACTTCGAACACGCCTGCTTCCTCGAGTGGCTGCTGCGCCAGATCGCGGCCCAGCAACCCGATGTGCTGTTGATCGCCGGCGATATCTTCGACACCGTCAACCCGCCGCTCAAGGCCCAGGAGCGTCTGTACGATTTCATCATCAGCGCCCACGAACAAAACCCCAAGCTGACCATTGTGATGATCGCCGGCAACCACGACTCCGGCTCGCGCATCGAGCTGCCCGCGCCGTTGATGCGGCGCCTGCGTACCCATGCCCTCGGCCGCGTGCTGTGGCTGGATGACGGCCAACTGGATGCCGAGCGCCTGCTGATCCCGTTGCCGGATGCCAAAGGCAAGATCGCCGCGTGGTGCCTGGCGCTGCCGTTCCTGCGCCCGGCGGAAGTCACCGGTGCCCACCTGGGTGATGACTACCTGCAGGGTATCGGCCAGGTACATGAATGGCTGATCGCCGCCGCCAACGCCAAACGCAAAAAAGGCCAGGCGCTGATTGCCATCAGCCATGCGCACATGGCCGGTGGTTCGGTGTCGGAAGACTCCGAGCGCAGCCTGATCATCGGCAACGCCGAGGCGCTGCCGGCCACACTGTTCGACAAGAGTGTGGGCTATGTGGCCCTCGGCCATTTGCACAAGCCGCAAAAGGTCAATGGCGAAGAGCGCATTCGCTACAGCGGCTCACCGATTCCACTGTCGTTTTCCGAAATCGGCTACAAGCACCAGATTCTCGATGTGACGTTCCAGGGCCAATGCCTGGTGAGCGTCGAACCGCTGCTGATTCCCCGCTCGGTCGACCTGCAACGCCTGGAAGCCGCGCCGCTGGCGGATATTCTTAAACAGCTGGCAGAGCTGCCCGATATCGACCTGCTCGCCGAAACCCAGCGCCATCCCTGGCTGGAAGTGCGCGTACTTCTGGACGAGCCCCAGCCCGACCTGCGCCAGCAGATCGAAACCGCCCTACAAGGCAAGGCCGTGCGCCTGGTGCGTATCGCCGCCGAGTACGCGGGTAAACGTGGCAGTGATGCCCATGACGAAGAGCGCTTTATCGAACTCGATCAACTCTCGCCGCAAGAGCTGTTCAGCCGTGCCTGGCAGGACAGCTACGGCAGTGAAGTGGATGAACAGACCTTGAAGGATTTCGCCGTGCTGCTCCAGGAAGTGCAACAGGCAGGTGAACAGCCATGAAGATTCTTGCCATCCGCCTGAAAAACCTCGCCTCCCTGGCCGGGCCGTTCGAGATCGACTTTACTGCCGAGCCCCTGGCCAGTGCCGGGCTGTTCGCGATTACCGGGCCGACCGGCGCCGGTAAAAGCACCCTGCTCGATGCCCTGTGCCTGGCGCTGTTTGGCGCCGTGCCACGCCTGGGCGATACCGGCCAGGCCAAGATGCCGGATGCCGACAGCGATATTTCCATCGGCGATCCACGCACCCTGATCCGGCGTGGCACCGGTGGCGGCTACGCCGAAGTGGACTTTGTCGGTGTCAGCGGCCGTCGCTACCGGGCGCGCTGGGAAGCCAATCGCGCCCGCGACAAGGCCAGCGGCAAATTGCAGAACAGTCGGCAGAGCCTGATCGACCTGGACAGCGACCAACTGCTGGCCAGCCAGAAGACCGAATACAAAACCCAGCTGGAACTGGCCCTGGGCCTGAACTTCGAGCAGTTCACCCGCGCGGTGTTGCTGGCGCAAAGCGAGTTCAGCGCCTTCCTCAAGGCCAACGACAATGAGCGCAGCGAACTGCTGGAAAAGCTCACCGACACCGCGCTGTACACCCAGCTCGGCCGCCGCGCATTCGACAAGGCCAAGGAGGCCAAGGATACGCACAAACACCTGCAGGACCAGGCTACCGGCGTAGTGCCCCTGGCCCCTGAAGCGCGCGCCGAACTGGACCAGCAATTCGACGCGGCCCAGCAGCAGCTCAAGACCCAGCAGGCGCAGCTCAAGCAGTTGGAGTTGCAGCACACCTGGCTCAAGGAACTGCGCGAATGGCAGGACCGCCAGCGCAGTGCCACCGAGCAGCTCCAGCGCGCACAGGCCGATTGGGACAGCCAGGATGCACAGCGCCAAGACCTGAGCCGCCTGGACCAATTGGCGCCGCAGCGGCATCAGTTTGCGCGCCAGGCCGAACTCGACACCTTGCTCACACCGCTGGCTACGCAGATTCAGGCGCACATCGAGCAACAGGCCGAATTGCATACCCGCCAGGCGCAGGCCCAACAGCAGCAGGCATCCGCCCAGGCGGCACTGGCCGAAGCGCTCAAGGCCCAGGGCGATGCGGTGCCGTTGCTGCGCCAGGCCTTTGAAGCACAAAACACCCTTGCCCACCTGACCAGAGACCTGGCCAAGCGCAACGAGGAAAAACAGCAACACGAAGCCGCCTGTGCCGAAGGCCAGACGCTGCTCAAGGGTTTGCAGGACAAACACGCCCACGTTGCCGAGCGCTTGCAACGCCTGGCCGCCGAACTTGAACGCAGCAGCGCCCTCGCCCCGCTCAGCGATGCCTGGAACGCCTACCGCGATCGCTTGCAACAGTTGATGCTGATCGGAAATCGCCTGAAAAAAGGCCAGGCCGAACTGCCACAACTTGAACAGCGTGCGACCAGCGCCGCAGAAAAATTTGCCCAGCAACGCGAAGCCCTCGACCTGCTGTATCAAGAAGCCGGCGCCGAACCCCATGCCGTGGCCGAACAGGTGCAACTGCTGGCCAGCCTGTTGCAGGACAATCGCAAGCAGCAGCGCGCCTTCGAAGACCTGTCACGCCTGTGGGACAGCCAGCAGCAACTGGAGCAGCAAGCCGTTGCCCTCACGCAAAAGCTCGCCGATGCCGCCCAGCAACGCGACCAACTGAACCAGACCGGCCTGCAAACCAAGGCCGAGCTGGCCGTGGCTGAACAGACCCTGACGGTGACCAAGCAACTCTTGGAGCGCCAGCGCCTGGCCCGCAGCGCCAGCGTCGAGGAATTGCGCGAACAATTGCAGGACGGCCAGCCCTGCCCGGTGTGCGGCAGCCATGAACACCCGTACCACCAGCCCGAAGCCCTGCTGCAGAGCCTCGGGCGCCACGACGACAACGAAGAGGCCACGGCGCAGAAAGCGGTCGATACCCTCAAGGAAAAACTCACCGAACTGCGCGGTGAAGTCGGCGGCCTGATCGCCCAGCAGAAAGAATTCCTGCAACAACAGGAACACCTGGTCACCCAACAGCAGGCGCTCCAGCCCAGCCTGGACGCACACCCACTGGCGGCCTCGCTGTTCAATCAGGACGCAGCCAAACGCAGCCATTGGTTGGCCCAGCAACTCAGCCAACTGACCCAAAGCATCACCCAGGACGAACAGCGCCAGGCCGCCCTGCTCAACCTGCAGCAAAACGCCGGGCGCTTGCAGCAACAACTGCAAGCCGCTCAGGACAGTAGCCAGCAGACCCGCCAATTAATGCTGGATCAACAGCGCGAGCTGTCCAACGACCGCGAGCGCCTCGACGAAGAACTCAACGCCTTCGCCAACCTGCTCCCCGCCGACACCCTGGAAGGCTTGCGCAGCGACCCGGCCGCGACCTTTATGCAGTTGGACCAGCAGGTCAGCCAACGCCTTGAACAACTGGGCCATCAGAAGGATGAGTTGGCCGAGCAGCAGGAACGCCAGCAGGCCATCGAGAAAGAGCACACGCACCAGCAGCATCGCCAACAGCAGCTCGAGGCCCTGAACCAGCAATTTACCGAGTTGGCCGCGCAGCGACAGGCCGCCCAGGAAAAACTCGGGGCCTTGCTGGGCGAGCACGCCAGCGCCGAACACTGGCAACAACAACTGGAACAGGCCGTGGTGCAGGCACGCCAGAGCGAGACGGACGCCAACCAGCAGTTGCAGGACATCTGCAACCAACTGATCCAGCTGGCCGCCGACCTCAAGGCCCGGCAGGAGCGCCGGCAATCCCTTGAAGCCGAGCAGCAGGCCCTCCAGACCCGCACCCACGAATGGCGCGCCCTGCACCCCGAGCTGGATGACGAGGGCCTGGCGCGTCTGCTGGCGTTCGATGACACACACATCGCCACGCTGCGCGAGCATCTGCACAGCAGCGAAAAAGCCGTCGAGCAAGCCAAGGTATTGCTGCAGGAACGCGAACAACGCCTCGCCGAACACCAGGCCCTGCACAACGGCAACCTGGACGCCGAACAACTCGACGGCGCCCTGGCTGCGCTCAATCAACACTTGGCCGACGGCGAAAAACACTGCGCCGAACTGCGCGCGCGCCAGTCCGAAGACCAGCGTCGCCAGGACGCCAACAGTGCCCTGGCCGAACAGATCGCCAAGGCCTATGACGAGTGGCAACGCTGGGCACGCCTGAACGCACTGATCGGCTCGGCCACCGGCGATACCTTCCGCAAGATTGCCCAGGCCTACAACCTCGACCTGCTGGTGCACCACGCCAACGTGCAACTGCGCCAACTGGTGCGCCGCTACCGTCTCAAGCGCGGCGGCAGCATGTTGGGCCTGCTGGTGATGGACACGGAAATGGGCGATGAACTGCGCTCGGTGCATTCGTTGTCCGGCGGCGAGACGTTCCTGGTGTCCCTGGCCTTGGCCCTGGGCCTGGCGTCGATGGCGTCCAGCACCTTGAAGATCGAATCGCTGTTTATCGACGAGGGCTTTGGCAGCCTCGACCCCGAGTCCCTGCAATTGGCCATGGACGCCCTCGACGGCTTGCAGGCCCAGGGGCGCAAGGTGGCGGTGATCTCCCACGTGCAGGAAATGCACGAACGCATCCCGGTGCAGATCCAGGTCAAGCGCCAGGGCAATGGCCTGAGCACCCTGGAGGTCAAGTGAGCGAGGCGCTGCTGTATTCGTTCCGGCGCTGCCCCTATGCGATGCGCGCACGCCTGGCGCTGCGCTACTCGGGGGTGGCGGTGCGGATTGTCGAGGTGAGCCTCAAGGCCAAGCCGGCGGAGATGCTGGCACTGTCGCCCAAGGGCACGGTGCCGGTGCTGGTGGTGGACGGCGTGGTGATCGACGAGAGCCTGGCGATCATGCAATGGGCCTTGGCCCGGCATGATCCGGATAACTGGTTATTGCAGGGGGATCCAGCGGTACTTGAGCTGATCGCCGAGAACGATTCAACCTTTAAACATCACTTGAATCGATACAAGTACCCCGAGCGCTATCCCGAGCAGCCGGTGGAACACTATCGAGCCGAAGGCGAGGTGTTCTTGCAGAAGCTCGAGGGGTTGCTGGCCCAGCACGCCTATCTGCTGGCCGACCACCCTGGCCTGGCGGACATGGCGCTTGCGCCGTTTATACGGCAGTTTGCCCACGTGGACCGCGAATGGTTTGCCGGTACGCCGTACAAAGCGTTGCAACGCTGGTTGGAAGAATTCCTGCAATCGCCACTGTTTATCGGCGTGATGGCGAAGGCTTAGCCTTCGATCAGACTCAACAACCGCTCGCGAGCGATCTCCGGTTCGCCGTCCGTCAACTGCACGGATGACAGGATCGGGGTGGAATAAAGGGCGAGGATAAGTGCGGCGAGTCGAAGTGCCATGCTGTCGATTCCATGAAAGAGCGCGTCAATATTTAAGCGTCAATTTAAACACATGGCAATGCGCCATTACCTCATTTTTTTCTTCGACAGCTGCACAAACGCCAAACCACTCGAACGCGCGTTTACGTTCCAGTGGTTTGGCGTCTGCTTGTGTGCAGGGTCAATCAGCGCTCATTGCTGGGTCTTGTGATCCAGGGCGGCGTAGAAGTTGGCGCTTTGTTGCAGGTATTTCTGGGTGTAGGCGCTGGTGCTGGATTTTTTGCCGCTGACTTCCACGCTGGCGGCGGCAGGCAGGGCCACGGTGGCGGAAACGGCGGAGGCGGCGATGACGGAGAAGAGATTCAAGTTCATGTCGGTAACCCTTGTGTTCGTTCGGTTGGGTGGCCGGGGAAGGCCTTGGAACCCAACTTACGCCCGAGGGTTGAACCTTAGAAATGCTTTGAAACAGTAGCCGCTATTAATACAATTAATACTAAGGGTCAGGCCCCGCATGGCGGGGCCTGTGGCTTATTGACGCACCAGGAACTTGAGGTCGCTGGGGGCATCAATCGGCAGTTTCTGCACGGTTTTACCCAGCAGGCCGGTCTTGGGGTCACGTTCGACCACCACGATTTCGTTACTCTTCTGGTTGGCGATCAGCAGGAACTTGCCGCTCGGGTCCAGGCTGAACTCTCGCGGGTGATCGCCTTCCACCGAGCGCTGCTGCACCTGCTTGAGGTGCGCAGTGGCCGGGTCGATGCTGAACACCAGGATCTGATTGGCCGTGCCACGATTGCTCACGTAGAGGAACTTGCCATCGCTTGACGCGTGCAGCGCCGCGCCGGCTTTGTCCGACACCGGCTGCCCCGGCGCATAGTCCAGCAACTGGGTCTGTGTGAGCGTACCGTCGTGGTAATCGAACACCGCGACCTGGGCGCTCATCTCGGTGGTCAGCCAGGCATGCTTGCCATCTGCGCTGAACAGCAAGTGACGCGGGCCGCTGCCTGGAGGCAATTGCACCGAGGCCGGGTTGGCCGGGGTCAACGGCAGTTCGTGGTTGGCCTTGGGGTCATAACGGTAGGCAAACACCTTGTCGGCACCCAAGTCCTGCACAAACACGTACTTGCCATCCGGCGACGACACCACCGAGTGCACATGGTTGGACGCCTGGCGCTCGGGGTTCACGCGGCTGGCGGGGTGCCCGCTCAACTGCACGGGCGCAGACAGCTTGCCGGTGGCGTCCACCGGCAGGATCGCCAGGCTGCCGCCCGGATCTTGCAGCACCGAATAGTTGGCGACGAACAGGTAGCGCCCATCAGCGGCGACGCTGGAGTGGGTGGGCTCGTTGCCCAGGCTCTGGACCTGGTTGATCAAGGTCAACTGGTGGCTCTGCGGGTCAATGCTGTAACTGCTCACACGCCCCACTGCGTCTTTCTGCCCTGGGCCGTTTTCGTTGACCACAAACAGGTGTTTCTGATCCTTCGAGACCGTCAGCCACGATGGGTTGGCTGCCTTGGCCGCCAGTACCGGCGCGCCCTGGAATTGGCCGGTGCGGCTGTCGAACTGCACGCGGTAAATGCCTTCGCTGGTACCGGCGGTGTAGCTGCCGACCAACAGCTCGTAGGTGTCAGCCGGTGCGGCGTGTACCGACATCGCACCGACACTGCCGGCCATCAGCAGCGGCCAGAATTTACGCATCATCATCGGCTGGGTCCTCATCGTTATTGTTGCCGGTGAACGCGCTCATGCAGATCAGGCGGTGCTCGCCCGACTCACCGGTCAGGGTCCAACTTTGCAAGGGCTCGTCGAAGGTGGCGGCCTGCACCTGCGCCGTGCTGAAGCTCCAGCGTTTTTCGGCACGGCCGTCCATGGCGGTGATCAGCAGCTTTTCATCAGCGAGCTGGAAGTCGAAGGCGTGCAGCCCGTCGATTTCAAGCATATCGCTGGCTTCAAGGACGGTTTTCAGGTTGTCGGCAGTCATCAGGATCATTCATCAGTTCATAAAGACGCTGATGATAGGCCAATCTCGCGCGCGTTTCCCCTCTTGCGGTAATCGACTACCACCTTTCCCCGCCAACCAGTCGCCATGCTTGGGCCGATACGACACTTTTTCAGCCACGGAATGGAATCTGCTATGCCAACTACGCCCCCCCCGCTGCCGCCCACACCCCCGACCTTTACCCAACACAGCGACGCCCCGGCCCAGGCGGTCAGCCGTCAGTTCGCCTCGCGCCCGAGCCTGAGAGCGGTGTTCGGGCAAATGCTGCAAAAAGCGATCAAAGAGCAATACCCGCCGCTGGACCTTGACGTGCAGCTTACCCGGCTAGCGGTCCCTAACCTGGTCGGGGGCTGGGACCTTAAGCGCTTGCTGGATGTGGCGCTCGATTACGTGGGCAGCGGTACGCTGTTAGACACGGACACGGTCATCGACGGGCGCCGCTGCTTCCTGACCAACCGAGCGCCCCATCCCCTGACCTATGAGGCCGAAGCGGTCAGAGAGCCGGATTTGCAACTGATCAAGGCGAAAATCCTCGACCTGACACCCACCCTGATGACGGTATTCCAGGACGCTCTGACAGATTACTGGAACCAGCCGGGCGATACCGGCCCTATCCGCTGGCAATGGCTGGGCGACCTGTTGGCCACAGGCTTGAGCAGCACCGCCAGCCTGTTACCGGCCGAGTACCAGCAACAACAAACAGCCCTGCACCACTTGACCGCTTACCCGGACCAAAGAACGCGCCCGACGCCGGTGCAAGGCGGGGTGCATGCCTATTGCCTGGAAACGAGCATCGTCCAGGGCAGCCACACCGCCAACATCATGGAACCCGAATTGCTGGTGGTGCAGGCACAAAACGTCATGCTGTACCGCAGCAACGGCACATTGGAGTTCCATGATTCCCTTGAAGCCTTCACCCAGGCGCGGGGGCGGGACCTGTCGCGCCAGGTGCTGGCCGACAGCGTGACCATCAAACGTTATGAGCCCGATGGCAATAGTTTCGACACCCTCGCGGCCTTGCTGCTTAACCAACAACTGGAAGCGCTCGGCACCGTCGTGCTGCCGGCCAGCGACGGCCTGAACGCCTTGGAACAGCGCATTGCCGACACCACAGACCCCACGCCCTGGTTCATCCAGGCCCCGGCGCCGAGCCCGACCTTTGAGCACACCCTCCAGGCGAACCTTCCCGTGTGGCTGCAAACAGCGACACCCGGTGATCGTTTTGCCTACCGCCAACAGCTGGCTGAATTGGCACGCGTACACCGGCAAACAGCGGGGGCTTCGTTTCTGGATGGCGTCGAGAACCTGCATGACTTCACGCGCAATACCTTGCTCGAACAGATCCACGCCGATCATCCCGAGGTCACGACGATTGATCCGGACGACCTTGAATTGACCTTCCATGTACCCGTCGGCGACCTGGGCAGCGGCTACCTCACGCCCGTGTCCATGAGCCTGACGCAATTGGCGATCAAGAACCTGGCGGCCGCGCCCCAGGGAAGCCTGACCCTGCGCTCCAAATCCGGCGCGACGATACCGGCCTGGATGAACGCCGACTACCTGCTGGGAGAAAAAGGCCTGTTCACCAGCACCCAGGGGCTGATCGCTCGCACCAATATCGGCGAACGCTACCCCACCACCCTCAGGGCCCTGTTGTTGGGCAACGACAGTGAAGCCCAACGCCGTGAAGCGTTGTTCGACCAAGCATTGCGCGTGCGCCTGCCACTGCAGGCCCTGGAGCACAAGATACGGGGCGAGCATGGCATGACCTGGCAAGGCTACCGTTATGTGCAGGCGTTGATGCAGCGCAGCGCCGCAGACCGGGTGGTCGACGACCTGAGCATTGTGATTCACGCCCTGGCCTTCCACCGCACACCGCATTCCAAGCCGGATGTGGTCAACAACATGTTCATTATCGAGGCGTCGGACCGTCAGGTCGGTCCGCATATCCTCTACCGGCCGCTGTATCCGGACTCGCTACGCCAGTTTGCGAGCCGTGACGCGCTGTTGGGCGCCATTGCTGAGCCTGGCCCCCTGCAAGACAGTGTGCTCAGTTGGCTACCCGACCACGCCCGGCCGATCTACAGCAACAACGGCTTTGTCAGCCCGCATATCATCCGTTTTGGCCAGGGCGACGACACCGTGCAATGGCCGGCACCGGCACCCGCGCAGTTGGCGGACGATAGCAACGGGGATGCAGTGCTGGGGTCTCTCGCCCAGTCGTTGGCCGCTGGCAACCTGACCCAATACCTGTACGGCAGCAACGCGCGGGCGCTGGTCGACCTGGCCGACCGTGACGCCGTGTCCAACGCCGAAAGCCGCTGGGCGATTTTGCTGGAGGGTGGCTGGCTGCTGTTCAACGCACTATTGCTGCCGTTGCTGCGCGGCCCCGCCATGGTCGCGGGCTGGATGGTACAACTGGCCGTCAGCCTGCAACATGACCTGGAGGCCTTGCACGGCGATGACCCGGTCGCACGCGAACTGGCCTGGGTCGATGTCCTGCTCAATATCGGCCTGTTACTGATACACAGGGCGTCGGCGCAACATCCATCAATCGAGCCCGCTTTCACCCCAGCCAAACCGCCCGTGTCCAAGGCCTTGAGTACCTTGCTGCGACGACCTCCCACGCCGTCTGCACACGTTGCGCCAAAGATTGAACAAGGCCCGGTTGGCCTGCCGTCCGAGCCGCCTGCGAGTGATCGTACCGAGGTGGACTTCATCCACTCCACCGCGCGTGACGGTTCCCGACGCCGTCTGTTCAACGCGTTGCTCGAGCACCACGTAGCCTGGCCGGTGCCCGCTCCCTCTCCGGTCGAGTTGGGTGCCTTCAAAGGGTTGTACCGCATTGGTCAGCAGTGGCATGCCTCGGTAGCCGGCCTGCTGTTCCAGGTCAGCATCGTTCCCGACGCAGGCGAAGTGTTCATCGTCAATCCACAAAAAAACCTGCACCCAGGCTTTAAGCTCAGCTACGACGGGCAAGGACGCTGGGCCTTGGACCTGGGTCTCAAACTGCGTGGAGGGGGGCCGAAAAACCGACTCAAGGCCAAGTTGGCGCAAATTGAACAGCAACGTGCAGAGGCGTGGCTGAAGGTCACTCGCCTGGAAAGCCAGATCCTTGAACAAATTGACCAAACCGCCCATTTGTTCGACACCGTGACGGCAACCAAGAAACAATTTGAAGTGCGCGACCGCGAGTTGGCCCATGCAATGCAACGCCTGCGCCTGTCCCCTAATGACCCGTCAGCCGTCAGCGCCCACGCCGTTGAGGCGCGTAACAGGACCCGGGCTCGCTTGCACTTTCTCGTGGCCTATGAAAAGTACGCCCCGGTCACCGAGCAGTTACAGCAAAATCGCCGCGCGATAATCGACGCCTACGCGCAGGTCAAGGCGGCCGATGGCAAGTTCGATTATGAGTCCAGTTGCCTGGAACAGTACCAAACCCTGCTGGCGGCGCAGGAGGTGGATGTCAGCTTCCTGGCGTCACTGCACACCGCCACGTTTGTGTCTGATCGGGGCGAGCTGATGAACGACCTGTTGCGGATGGAGCGCGACGAGCCGGCCAATCAGCGGTTGCTCGATATGACTGAAATGCACTTTGCCACCTCCGAGCGCCATGCCCAGTCCCTGATTGCTATCGACATGACGTTGGAAGAGATGGCGAACCGCCTCAAGACCGGGCCGGCAGAGCGCCTGAAGTTCCTCAATGCCATGCCCCATCGGCGCTTCTACAACCGCCTCTGTGCCATTGTCGAGCCGCTCGACCTGCTGGCGGCGTTGAGCATTGATGAGCTGAGGGAGCCAGCCACCGCCCAGGAAGAATACTTTATGGCGCGGCTGGAGACCTTGCACTTCCCTCAGGTCTCCGTAGAGCACTCGTACATCGACCTGTTGACCACCCAAGGCTTCACCTCTGCCGAGCGCAAAGAGGTGTTGGTGAACGTGATCGAGCATTACAGCCGGCGCCTCCAGGCCTACCGCATGCTGATGGAACTGGACTCGACACTGCTGCGTCCGCGCTATATGCCGCTGTTGATCGAGCGCCTGGAAACCCTGCGCGCCGCGGCCGAGACAGACCTGGCGGATGTACTGCGCGAGGATGAATTCCTGCCTGCCCAGTTCGTGCGTTTCAAACCAGCGCAACTGCCATCCCCGACCAAGCGCGTGTTCCGGTCGCGGGACAAAGGAACACTGGTGGGCAACCTGCTGCCCCCCGACGCCGAGATGCCCTTTCCAACCATTGTGGTCAAAAACCCGCTGACCGACGAAATCAGCGCGCGGTTCATGGAGCATCCCCATGAAGGCTGGGTGGAAATCGTCGACGCACCGCCGCAGCGCCCGGCACCCGTGCCACGCCAGCGAGCCCTGGCGACCCTGCGTACGGAAGCTCAGCGGCTGATCGATCAAATCACCGCCCTGGAAAAATCCATCGAGTTTCAGAAACGCAAACTGGCCGACCCGCAGCGCCGTGACGACGTCAACCCACAAGACTGGAATGACATGTTCGGCCACCAAGCCAGGAAAATCGAGGCGATTGCCGATGAAATCCAGGCCCATCACCTGGATAAGCCTGATGTCCCCCAGGCCCTGGAGCGCCTGCGCATGCGTGCAACGGACCTGCGCCGTCAGGGTGAGCAACACTGCATAGAAGGCTACAAGGCCCAGCGTCCGCGCCAGGAAAACATTGATTACCTGCGTCGCCATGCCGCCGTGGATATCGGCCTGGTGCATGGCCCGCAGCGCACTGCCGCGAATGACTATGTCTCGGAGTTTGCCATTCGCGAAAAGAACCGCGTCGACGTGCTGTGGTACGCGCATTTTCACTACAGCAGCGCCGACAGCCCGCGCGGCGACTACACCGCCGCCCACCTCAAACGCCCGGAACACCGGTTCACCACCTTCAAGGACCTGATCGCCAAGGCAGGCCCGGACAGCCACGTGATCGTCAATGACCTCTACAGCCCCATCAACCGGCCGCTGGACCAACAACTGTTCCTCGTCCTGATACCTGAATAAACCCCGCGTCGGGCTGACCGCCCATAAAAAGGATTTTTATGTCGATGCACGCAACACCCACTACTCATGCGCTGACCGCCCAGGCCGTCAGTGCCCAATTTGCCAGTCGCCCCTCCCTGGAGGCGGTGATCCAACCCTTACTCGGCGCAGCCATTGCCGAAACATACCCCGACTTGATCATCGACCTGTCGCGCACACGCCTGGCAACCCCCACCGGGAAAGGTGGCTGGACCCTGGCCCCCTTGATGACGGTTATCCAGCGCTACCTGGCCGAAGGTGGACCACTGGACTTCAACGAAGTCGACCATCTGCCCTACTACCTGTCGGATGTCCCGCCCAAGCGCCTCAAGCTACCCGGCACCGAGACCCCTGGGCCGGACATGAAAGTCATTGAGGCGCTGATCAAGACGCTGCCGCCCACCCTGCCCATTGCCCTGCAAGACGCATTGGCCGAGTACTGGAATGCCCCGTCAGACACAACAGTCAGCCGCTGGCGCTGGCTCAGCGACATGCTCAGGAGCACCTTGCGCGCCAGCACCCTGCGCCAGCCGGAACTGGACGAGGCCGCCTGGCAAACCCTAGACCAACTCATCACCACCCCGGACCGTGCACAACGCCTGGCCAAACACGGCGACCACAGCGTGCTCGCCTATGGGCTTGAGACCACGCTGAGCAGCAATGGCCAGGCCGATCGCCAACTGACCGAACACATGGTGCTGACCCGCGCCATCAACGGCGTGGCGCCGGCCCTTTTGTGTGCGCCAAACGGGCAAGTCGAATCCTTTGCCTCAATGGACGCGCTCTTGCAGGCCTGGGGCGAGCGCCTGGCGGCGCACTACCAGGCCAGCACGATTACCTGTAATCGTTACGAACCCGAAGGCTCCATCTTCGACCACCAGGCGTCGATGATTCTGAACCAGCAACTCACGCGCCTGGGCGCCCTGCAACTGCCACTCGGCCAAGACCTGCAGACGCTGCACACGCTGTACCTGGAAATCACCGACCCAGGGCTGTGCTTTCTCGACGCCCTGCAAGCCCCTGCGCAAACACTCGCCAGCGTGCGTGCGCAGCTACCGCAGAATCTGCGTGGCGCCAGCCCCGCCGACCGTGCCCGCTACCGCCATTACACCTTGGCCCTGGCGGGCCTGAAACAACGCGCACAGGACCCGGCCCTTGCCACCGACATTGAAGACATCCAACGTTTTACCGTTGCGGCCCTACAACGCGAAATGGGCCGTGAAACAGCCGTCGGCAACGGTCCAGACCAGATCCCGACACAGGGGCTTAACCCGGATGATGTGCAGCTGACGTTCGTGGTTGCCGCCGGTTACCCGGGTGGTGCCGGGATTGTCGAGCACGTGCGCATGAGCCTCACGGAGCTGGCCATCAGAAACCTGAGTGGTCGTCCCAGCGGCGAGTTCACCCTCGCCCATCGCCAGGGCACCCCCTTACCGGCGTGGCTGACACCGGCCTACGTTATCGCCCTGGTTGAGCGAGTGGATATCGGCCAGCATTACCCCCATTACCTCAAGGACCAGTTGCTCAGCGATACGGCCAAGGCCCGCGCCCAGGAAACGCTGTTCGCTGAACACCTGTCGGTACAACTGCCGCTATTGGCGCTGGAGTTGAGCCTCAAGCGCGAAGCCGGTGTGACGCCCGTGGGCGCACGCATGGTCGAGTGCCTGATGCAGGCCACCAGCAGCGAGCAGCAACTCGACGGCCGTGCAGTGGTGATTCGTCATCTGGCGCTGCTGCACAGCCCCGCCGCCCAACCGGACGTGGTGAGCAACATGTACATCATTGAGTTCCAGGACGTCAGCAGCGGCCCGCACCTGCTGTTTCGCCCGCTCTATGCCCAACCGTTGCACGAGTACGCCAGCCACGCCGACCTGCTGGCCGCGATCGCCGCACCTGGCGACATGCAAGCCAGCATCCTGACCTGGCTGCCCGACAACACCAGGCCGATCTACGACAACGGAGGTTTTCACGAACCCCATTACCTGCGGTTCGGCCAGGGCGATGAGTTCGCCCCCAGGGAAACGCCGCCGCCGGCGACCCTGGCACTCGATGGTATCAACGAAGAATTGCAGCAGTGCCTGGTCACGGGCAGCCTGATGCAGTACCTGTTCAGCGATAACGCCCGCGCCTTGGTACAACAGGCTGACCGAGCCTCCGTGTCCAACAGTGAAAGTCGCTGGCAGACCTTGCGCGAAGGCAGCGGTTTGCTGTTCTTCAGTGTTATACAACCCGTGCTGCGCGGCCCGGCAATGCTGATGGGGTGGTTGCTGGCCATCACGACCAGCCTGACGCAAGACATCCAGGCGCTCGGCAGCCAGAACCCCAAGGTCCGTGAACAGGGCAGCATCGACCTGTTGCTGAACGTCGCGCTGTTGCTGCTGGACTTCCCGGCAACGCCCATCACACGGCGCCCGCTGCCGTTGGCGGTCACACCGCCCGCCTCCGCCACCGCGCTGCCACGGCGCAGCGCCGAACAATGGCCGGTGCCTGCGCCGGCCCAGATTCGCCAAGGCACCGTCGCCCTGCCCGGCGAGCTGCCGCAGGGCAACCACACCGCCCTGGATTTCAGCTTTGCCCAGGCCCACCAGCGCCTCACCCACAGCCAGCGCATGCGCTTGCAAACCTTCAGGGTCACACCACCTGCCACGTTGCCGCAGCCGGTGCTCAACGGTCCGCGCAAGGGGCTGTACTTGATCGGCACCACCTGGCATGCACGGGTTGACGGTGAGCTGTTTCAAGTCAGCCTGGGGCACGACGCCAGCGTGGTGATTGTGGATCCCGCCGACCCTGATCGCAGCGGCCCTTACCTAAGGACGCAGACGCCCGGCACGTGGACGATCGATACCCGCCTGCGCCTGCGCGGTGGCATGCCCCTGGGCCGCATTGCCGCCGAACGCCAACGTAAAGCGATGCGTATCAGCCAATTGCAAACCGAGTATGAGCAATTTCTCAAAGGCCAGGCGTCGCTGCAGAGCTCCGCCGATGAAGCTCAAGCGGCCATGGACAAAGCCGACAAGGACCCGACGATCGGAGAAACCCAACGGGCCCGGATCCGAAAACAATTTGACAGCGCGCTGCACAGCCAGACAGCGGAATTTCAGAAGATCCTGGACAGCGCCAAGGAACGGGGCGAACTGGGCATCGCATTACCGCTTACACCGCTCGAGCGCATCCTGGAAAATACCGTCAAAAATACGCGCAAGCATGTGGTCGTGGCAGAAAATGACCGGCAAGCCCTCTATCGCGCCAATCAACGCTTTACCCGCGAAGGCCCGGCGTTGTACCTGGCGGTGCTTGGTGAGCCGGCGAGCTACCGGCAGTTTCTCCAGCGGCTGCTGGAGATCAATGAACGCAGCATTCATTGGCTGGAGCTCAAGGACCGCTCCCTGGAACAGCTGTTTGAGCTGAGCCCTGCCGGCGCCGAGAGTGCGACTGGATTGACGGCCGACCGGTCGAACGAAATCAGCGCCCTGGCAGTCAAGGACCTGCACATTCGCTGCTTGAAGCGTTTGATTGTCAAAGACGTTGAACATCCTCTGTTCAATGCCTTGAACACCATCGTCGATCCGTTGCAGGAGCATGTACGCACCCACAGCGAACTCAACAGCCTTGAACTGCCGGGCAGTGACCGCCTGAATGTACTGGAGAGCCTGGTGGAGCACTATGGCAGTGCCCTCGACGCCTTGCAGGGCCTTGGCATCCTCGATGCCGAAGTCCTCGACCACACCTACAGCAGCAAACTGTTCACGCTGGTCGAGGCGCTCTACCAGGACGCCAGCCAGCGCCTGGCCAGCGAAATCAAACCGGCGGCACAAGCGCCCAAGCGCTTGCCAAAACGCCCGATGAGCAGCCACGGCGCTGCGCCTAAGCGCGTGATCAAGACCCGCCGCAAAGGCACATTCATCGGTGAACTCAAGCCCATCGGCAACGTGGATATCGTCGAAGTTCGCGCCGAGGGCAGCGACCAGTTGCTGGGGATGTATTCACAAAGCGGTGATGAATGGGTTGAATTCGTCCAGGCGCCGGCCCCACAACCGCCGGCGCCGACCCGTAGCCTGAGCGTAGTAAAGGGCCAGGCACGCAAACTCCTGGCCATGCTTCAGGACCACTTGAACCGGGGGGAGGCCTATCGAAAAATCTCCAGGCACCCGCAGGAAGTGCAGGAAATTTTGCAGTATGAAGCCGTGCGCTATGACACCTTGGCCACAGAGCTGCACCGTGCCATCGAAGCCCAACCCGAGGCTAGCAGGAGCGCCGCCGACCAAGCGCTGGTGGTGCAACTGCGCGAGGCCTACTCGCGGTTGAACAGCCAAGGCCAGGCGTTACGTTTGCAACTGTGCCTGCAACTGCCGCCCACCCATGCCAACCTCGAATACCTCATCGACCAGCAACAGGCGAACGTTGCGTTGCTGGGCAAACGTATTCAGTTGGGTGGCCCACGCCGTGACTTCATCCAGGAGTACGCGATCAACGACGCGAAAGGCTTTACGCTGTGGTACGCGCACTTTCACTACCCCGGCGCGAATACGCCCAAGGCCGATTACACGGCCGCCCATTTGAAAACCCGTGAGCAACGCCGCGAGAGCTATTACAGCCTGCTGGCCAAGGCGCAAAGTCCCCAGGCCATCGTCAATGTGCATCGAGGCTTGATCGGCAAACAGCTGGCTGAACGCTGGTTCCTGTCCTTCGAGTCGTGAGACCGGCAATAGCCTGTGGCGGCGGCACTTACGCGTTCGCCACAGGCTGCAGGCTCAGTGGGCGAACAGCGAATTACCCTTCTGCCCCGCCAGCTTCTCAGGCTTGATCAGGAACCGCGCCAGCGCCGGCAACAGCCATAGCGCACCGAACATGTTCCACAACAGCATGAAGGTCAGCATCAGGCCCATGTCGGCCTGGAACTTGATGGCCGAAAAAATCCAGGTGCACACACCGATGGCCAGGCACAGGCCGGTAAACAGCACCGCTTTGCCGGTGGACTTGAGCGTCTGGTAATAGGCTTCCTGCAACGGCAACCCCGCACGCAGGAAGCTCTCCAGGCGGCTGTAGATATAGATGCCGTAGTCCACGCCGATCCCCACGCCCAACGCCACCACCGGCAAGGTCGCGACCTTGACGCCGATACCCATGAACGCCATCAGCGCGTTACCCAGCACCGAGGTCAGCACCAGCGGCAGCACGATGCACAGGGTCGCGGCCCAGGAGCGGAAAGTGATCATGCACATGGTCGCCACACACAGGTACACCAGGATCAGGATGGTCAGCTCGGACTCCTTGATCACCTCGTTGGTGGCCGCTTCGATCCCGGCATTACCGGCGGCGAGGATGAATTCCAGGCCGGCCTTGTTGTTCTCCTTGGCGAAGTCCTGCACCGCATGCACGGCGCGGTCGAGGGTTTCGGCCTTGTGGTCGTTGAGGAACACCAGCACCGGTGCCAGGGAGCAATTGTTGTTATACAGGCCGTCAGCGCGAGCGATGGAGTTGTTCAGCACATCCGGGTTGCGCGACAGGGTTTCCCATTTCAGGTTGCCCTCGTTCATGCCCTTGATCATCTGCTTGGACACGGTCACCAACGAGATCGCCGATTGCACCCCCTCGGTGTTCTGCATCTTCCACATCAACTGGTCGATGGGCGCCATGGCTTCATAGCGCGAGCAGCCTTCGGCCTTAGTCTTGACCATCACCACCAGCACGTCGGAGCTGGTGGAGTAGTTGCTGATGATGAAGTTGTTGTCCTTGTTGTAGCGCGAATCCGGGCGCAGCTCCGGCGCGCCCTGGTCGAGGTCGCCGATCTTCAGGTTCTGGCTGTACCAGAGGCCGCCGCCAAAGGCGACCAGCGCGAGCAGGACCGAGACCGGCGCGACTTTGGGGCTGGCGAATTTCGACAGCAGGCGCCAGAACGGATGTTCGCGGTGCGCGTCTTTCTTGCTCCGGGCGATGGCACGCTTGCTGATACCCGCATAGGAAATCGCCACCGGCAGCAGGATCAGGTTGGTGAACACGATCACCGCCACGCCGATGGACGCGCCGATGGCCAGTTCGCGGATCACGCCGATATCGATGATCAGCAGCGTGATAAAGCCCACGGCATCCGCGAGGATCGCGATCATCCCCGGCAGGAACAGTTGCCGGAAGGTGCGCCGCGCGGCCGTCAAGGCGTTGTCCGCCTCGCTGGATTGCAGGGCGATACCGTTGATCTTCTGCACACCGTGGGAAATCCCGATGGCGAAGATCAGGAACGGCACCAGCATCGAGTACGGGTCCAGCCCGAAGCCGAAGAAGTGCATCAGGCCGAGTTGCCAGACCACCGCCACCAGTGTGGTGCTCAACACGGCGATGGTGCTGCGCAGGCAGTTGGTGAACCACAGCAATAGAACCAGGGTGATGACGAAGGCAACGCCGAAGAACAGCACCACCATCACCAGGCCGTCGATCAGGTCGCCGACCTTCTTGGCGAAGCCGACGATGTGGATCTTGACGTTGGGGTTCTGGGCTTCGAACTTGTCGCGGATCTTGTCTTCGAGTTCATGGGAAAACTTGCGGTAATCCAGGGCCAGCAGCTTGCCCTGGTCCTGCGGGTCCGGGTAGGACTCCAGCAGCGGGATGTCGACGATACTCGACTTGAAATCGTTGGCCACCAGCCGTCCGACCTGGCCGGACTTAAGCACGTTGTTGCGCAGTTGATCGAGGCTTTGCGTCGAGCCGTTGTAGCTCTGCGGGATCACTTCACCGCCGGCGAAGCCTTCTTCGGTGACTTCGGTCCAGCGTACGCTGGGGCTCCACAGCGACTTGAGGCCCGAACGGTCGACGCCGGAGATGTAGAACACCTCGTCGTTGATCTGCCTTAGGGTCTCCATGTATTCCTTAGTGAAGATGTCACCGTCCTTGGCCTCCACCGAGATACGCACCGTGTTGCCCAGGTTGGCCAGGTCGTTGCGGTGTTCCATCATCTTTTCGATGAAGGGGTGCTTGAGGGGGATCATCTTTTCAAAGCTGGTGGACGGGCGAATCAACGTCGCCTGCCAGAACAGGAAAATGCTCACCAGCAGGCAGATCACGATGACTGTCGGGCGGTTATTGAAGATCAGGCGCTCAAGAAAGGTCGCTTTATCGTTGTGATGACTGCTCATGCGTTCCCCGCCTTCTTATTGTTTTGTCGGTTCGGCGCCAGTGGGTGTGGCGACGCGAACACCACCCTGCCCGACCAGAATCAAGTTGCCGTTGCCTGCCGCCGTGACGGCCGACAATGAAATACGGTCGGGGCGATTGAACACGCTGAAGGTCTGGCCATCGTCATGGCTGACCACCACGCTGCCGCCGTTGCCGACCACCACCAGCGAACCGTCTTCGAGCAAGGTGGCCCCCGACAGGCCGAACTCCAGGGCGCCGCGTGCGGCATTGAGCTCGACTTGTTCCCAGGTGCTGCCGAAATCCGTGGAGCGGTAAAGATTGCCGCGCAAGCCGTAGGCCAGCAGGGTTTGGGGTTGTGCGGTGCTGATCACGCCAAACAGCGAGCCCTCGTAGGGGCCTTCGAGTTTTTCCCAGGTCTGACCGTCGTCGCTGGAGCGGAACATGCTGCCCTGCTCGCCGACGATAAACAGGCCGGCGTCCTTGATCCGGGCGATGGCGTTGAGGTGGAACTGGTCTTCATTGTCGAGGCGGTCGCTGACGTCTTCCCAGGTCTTGCCGCCGTCGGTGGTTTCGATCAGCGCCCCATAGGCGCCCACGGCCAGGCCGTGGTGGGCATCGTTGAACCACACATCGAGCAACGGCGCTTCACGCTTGAGGTCTTGATACTGCTGGGTCCAGGTGGCACCGCCGTCGGTGCTGGCGAGGATTTGCGCATCATGGCCCACCGCCCAGCCCTGCTTGTCATCGACGAAATACACCGCCGTGAGCAGTTGCCGGGTGGGGACCTTGGCTTGGGTCCAGGTGCTGCCCTGGTCATCGGAATAGAGGATGTGCCCACGATCACCGACCGCCACCAGGCGCTTGCCGGCATGGACGACATCGATCATCAGGCCTTTGGCGGCCTTGGGGGATTCAATCGCAAAAGAGGTATCGCTGGCGGCCTGGACGACGGTCGGCAACGCGACAGTCCCAAACAGCGAGAGCGCTGCGGCCAGCAACGCAACCCTGCGTGCGGCGCGTGGGCGGCAAACAACCCAACCCATGACAGGCTCACTCATAGACCTTTCTCCCATTTATTATTGTTAGGTCGTCTCGCCTTCCCGGGCCCTGAAACCTGCAATCTAGAGCGCCTGAAGGAAGCAGGGGCCATCCTATCGGGCTTTCGAATCGTCTGACAATCGGTGCTACGTTATCTTTTGTTAACTGACGGCGTTTGGCCATGCCTGAATAGGCGGGTATCAGCCAGGCTGATTAATGAATTTTTATTCCATCTATTGAAATATGGGAATTTTTATTCCATTAATAGCCTTCCTGAAAACAATAATCCAAAGGACCACGGCTATGCGTGAACTCGGAATCGGCTTGATCGGCACAGGCTTCATGGGCCGCGCCCATGCACTGGCCTTCAACAATGCCCGGGCGGTATTTGAACTGCCGGTACACCTCAAGCTGGCCGCCCTGGCCGATGCCGACACCGAACGCGCCCAGCGCTGTGCCACGGCCTGGGGCTTTGCCCAGGCCCACGGCGACTGGCAGGCGCTGATCGACGACCCCGCCGTGGATGTGGTGGCCATCACCACGCCGAACCACCTGCACTTTCCCATGGCGATGGCGGCCATTGCAGCGGGCAAGGCGGTGTACTGCGAAAAACCCCTGGCGGTCAGCCTGGAGCAGGCCGATGCCATGCGCCAGGCCGCCCGCGAAGCCGGGGTGGTGACGCGGGTCGGCTACAACTACCAGCACAACCCGATGATCGGCCTGGCGCGGCAATTGATTGCCGAGGGTGACCTCGGCGACATCATCAGCTTCCAGGGCGAGTTCAGCGAAGACTTCATGGCCGACCCGGCGTCACCGTGGTCGTGGCGCTGTGAAGTGGAGCATGCCGGTGGCGCCCTGGCGGACCTGGGCAGCCACTTGCTGTCGATGGCGCGTTACCTGGTGGGCGATGTGACCACCGTGTGTGCCGACACCCAGACCGTCCACGCCCAACGCCCGGCCGTCAAAGGCAGCGCCGAGCAGAAAGCCATCGCCGTGGATGACCAGGTGCACGCCCTGCTGCGCTTCGCCAACGGCGCGCGCGGCACGGTGAGCAGCAGTTGGCTCAAGCACGGTTACAAGAACCACCTGAGTTTCGAGATCAGCGGCACCAAGGGCACCTTGGCGTTCGATCAGGAGCGCTTGAATGAACTGCGCCTGTGCCGTGTCGGCCAGGACGGTTTCCAGCGTTTGCTGGCCGGCCCTGCCCTGCCCGGCTACGCAGCGTTCAGCCCGGCGGCGGGGCATCAGTTGGGCTACAACGAGCTGAAGACCCTGGAGGTGCAGGAGTTGATCATGGCGCTGGCCGGCCAGGGCGCGAATGGCACCGACTTTGACGCGGCGTGGGAGGTGGAACGGCTGGCGACGGCGATTCGTGTGGCGGCCCGTGAAGAACGCTGGGTCAACCTAAACTCGCTCTGAAGCGCAATGCAAAACCCTTGTGGGAGGGGCAAGCCCCCCTCCCGACTTTCAGATCACCTGCACACCTCTCAATCAGCGGAAGTGAAGCCTGTCGAGCATGTCGGGACGCCTGAGGAGTTCCTTCGCCAGCCAGGCCTGGCGACCGAAGTAGGGATGCCTGGTAACGGTCCAGTTGGCAACTTCATGCAGTTTTTCGAGGCTGAGGTGGAAGGGCCACTGCGGGGCCTTGAACAGATCGACATCACGCATCAGCTCTCGGGCCAACTCTTTGTCATTCTGGTTTTTAAACATCGTGATGTTGAGGTTGTTTCGATCGATCAGGCCATCCAGCCCGCCGGTGATATGGTGACGGTCCATATCATCGACCAGGTCTCCACGCCTCATCAGTTCCCGTGCCAGGCGGATATTCTGGTCTTTTTCATAATCGCCGGTCAGCGGTTTGCCGGCCATATCCTTCAGGCCGTCCTTGGTGATGAACCCATTGGGTGCCTTGAAGTCATCGAACCTGTCGAGCAGCATGCGTGATAGGTCCGCATTGCTCTTGCTACCGAAACCGTAGCAGGGCCTGCAGGGGAACGGGTCGGGACTTGGAGGGCGCTGGGCGCCAAAGCAGTGGCGGACGAACAGCTTGAAATTGCTCATAACCCCCAGGGGCCAATAACCTGCTTTGATCTGCTGTGCACGGTCACGCGCCTCGAAGCCGGCGGTATCCGCGTTCGCGTAAAACGCCGGCGACAGCGGGGTGTCACTCGACTGAAAGCTGATTGAGGCGCTCTTTTGCGGAGTGGCGGACGAATTCGCCGTTGGTTTTGGGGAAGAGCTATTGCCCTGATCCACCTCCGAGTCCAGGCGTGAGGAAGTAACAGGTTTATCAAGAGCAGGCGCCAACATCGTTTGATGTCTCCAGTCCGGTTTGGCCAAAAAGTGTTCACCTGCCTGTCCAGCGTCGCACCAGGACGCAGATACACAGCGATAACGCTGGGTTGCAAGTAGTCCTTATGTGGCAAGCCTGTCCGAATCAGTTCCTGCTTTTCTAGCGCAAGGCTCGACGCAGCACTTTGCCCACTGTCGTTTTAGGCAACTCGGTACTGCGAAACTCCACATACCTGGGCACCTTGTAGCCCGTCAGGTATTCGCGGCAATGGGCGAGGAGCTGTTCCTGGGTCAGGTTCGGGTCCTTGCGCACCACGATGATCTTGACCTTCTCCCCCGTCACGCCGTCTTCCACGCCGATGGCCGCCACTTCGCCGACGCCCGGGTGCAGCGCCACCACGTCTTCGATTTCATTGGGGTACACGTTGAAGCCCGAGACCAGGATCATGTCTTTCTTGCGGTCCACCAGGCGGATATAGCCGCGTTCATCCATCACGCCGATGTCACCGGTCGACAACCATCCCTCGGCGTCGAGCACTTCGGCGGTGGCGTCCGGACGCTTCCAATAGCCCTGCATCACCTGTGGGCCGCGCACCTGCAGTTCGCCTTGCTCGCCGATATCGGCCAGCTCGCCGTCTTCACGCATAAACCGTACCCAGGTCGACGGCAGCGGGACGCCGATGCTGCCGGTGAATTCCATTTCGCGCATGCGCGCAATGTCGATCGGGCTGATGCTCACCACCGGCGAGCATTCGGTGAGGCCGTAGCCTTCGATGATCGGCAGCCCGGTGACGTCCTTCCAGCGCTTGGCCACCGCCGTGTGCGTGGCCATGCCGCCGGCGATCACCATGCGCAGGTCGGAGAAGTCCCGGGCGCAGAACTCCTTATTCTCCAGCAAGCCGTTGAACAGCGTATTGACCCCGGCAATGCCATTGAAGCGCTCCTTGCGCAGGATCATCTGCACCCGCTTCACATCCCGCGGGTTGGCGATGAGGATGTTGCGCCCGCCCAGGCACATGAACATCAGGCAGTTCACCGTCAGGGAAAAGATGTGGTACAGCGGCAGCAGGGTGACGTTGGTTTCCTGCTTGTCCTGGTCCAGTTGGTCGCCGACCCAGGCCTTGGCCTGCAACAGGTTGGCGATGATATTGCGATGGCTGAGCATCACGCCCTTGGCATCCCCGGTGGTGCCGCCGGTGTATTGCAGGAAGGCCAGGTCGTCGAGGTGCATGTCCACCGGGAAGTGGTTGAGCGCGCGGCCCTGCTTCAGCACCTGGTTGAAACGCACCGAGCCCCTCAGGTTGAACGCCGGCACCTGCTTTTGCACGCGACGCAGGATGAAGTTCATCGCCGCGCCCTTGAAGCTGCCAAGCAGATCACCGATGGCGGCCACCACCACGCGCTTGATGCTGCTGCCGGCGATGACTTTTTCCAGGGTGTGGGCGAAGTTTTCGAAGATCACCACGGTTTCGGCGCCGCTGTCCTTGAGCAAGTGCTTGAGCTCATGGGCGGTGTACAACGGGTTGACGTTGACCACCACCGCGCCGGCCAGGATCGTGCCCAGCAGGCAGATCGGGTACTGCAAGCAGTTGGGCATCATCAGCGCCACGCGGTCGCCCTTCTGTACGCCCTGGCCCTGCAGCCAGGCGGCGAACGCAATGCCTTGCACCTGCCAGTCGGCGTAGGTCATTTCGGTGCCGATGCTGACGTAGGCGACCCGCTCGCGAAATTTCTCCAGGTGCTCCAGGAACACCTCGCGCAACGACGGGTAGTCCTCGATACCGGCATCGATGTCCGCCGGGACGCCGGGCAGGTAAGCGTTCAACCAGACCCGTTCGGTGTGTTCCAGGCTGATAGCGTTCATGGCAGTCTCCTTATTGTTGTTTTTGATGGGGCTACTTTTCGACGATAGCGGTAATGCCCAGCCCGCCCGCCGCGCAGATGGAAATCAGGCCGCGACCGCCGCCCCGCTCGTGAATGGCCTTGGCCAGCGCCGCCAATTGCCGGCCACCGGTGGCGGCAAACGGGTGGCCGCAGCCTAGAGAGCCGCCGTTGACGTTCATTTTGGCGCGGTCGATGGCCCCCAGCGGCGCCTCCAGGCCGAGCCGTTCGCGGCAGTAGTCGGCGTCTTCCCAGGCCTTGAGCGTGCACAGCACCTGGGCGGCAAACGCTTCGTGGATCTCGAAGAAATCGAAGTCGGCGAAACTCAGTCCTTCGCGCTTGAGCATGCGCGGTACGGCGTAGGCCGGCGCCATCAGCAGGCCTTCGCTGCCGTCGACAAAATTCACCGCCGCCGTCTCGCCCGTGCGCAGGTAGGCCAACACCGGCCAGCCATGGGCCGCCGCCCAATCTTCGCTGGCCAGCAGCACCACCGAGGCGCCATCCGTCAGTGGCGTGGAGTTGCCCGCCGTGAGGGTACCGTGCTGGCGGTCGTAGGCCGGGGACAGGCCGGCGAGTTTCTCCAGGCTGGCGTCGGCGCGCAGGTTGTTGTCCCGCGCCAGGCCGCGATGGGGGCTGATCAGGTCGTCGAAGAAACCGCGCTGATACGCGGCATCCAGGCGCTGGTGGCTGGTGAGGGCCAACTCGTCCTGGGCCAGGCGCTTGATCTGCCAGCGTTGGGCCATGGCTTCGCAATGTTCGCCCATGGACAAACCGGTACGCGGCTCGCCATTGCGCGGCAACAGCGGCTTGAACAACATCGACGGACGCACCTTCAGCAGCGCCTTCACCTTGTCGCCCATGCCCTTGGCGCGGTTGGCCGCGAGCAAGGTGTGGCGCAGGGATTCATTGATGCCGATGGGCGCGTCGGAGGTGGTGTCGGCACCACCGGCGATGCCCACGTCAATCTGGCCGAGGGCGATCTTATTCGCCACCAGCAAGGCCGCTTCCAGGCCGGTGCCGCAGGCTTGCTGCACATCGTAGGCCGGGGTCTGCGGGGACAAGGTGGTCGACAGCAGCGATTCACGCGCCAGGTTGAAATCCCGTGAATGCTTGATCACCGCGCCGGCGGCAAACTCGCCCAGGCGCTGGCCGTGCAGATTGTAACGGTCGACCAGGCCTTGCAGCGCCGCCACCAGCAGGTCCTGGTTGCTGTCGTGGGCATACACCGTGTTGGAACGGGCGAACGGGATGCGGTTGCCGCCGATGATCGCCACGCGGCGGGTCGGGGCCGGATTGAAGCTGTAGTCACTCATGTAGGGCTCTCATTCCAGACAAATAGCCCGCGCATATGCGGTTTGTCGCCGGCGAAATTGCGCACTTCGAATTCGCGCTGCGGGCCGCTCACGGGGTGTTGCCACAGGGCGACCTGGCCGGGCAGGAAGATCGGCAGCTTGAAGTCGCAATGGGCTTCGGCCTGACCCAGGCCCCCGGGGGGTTGTTGAGCGGCCAATACGCGGCCGAGGGTCCACATGCCATGGGCGATGGCGCGGCGAAAACCGAAGAGCCTGGCGCCGATCAGTGAGGTGTGGATCGGGTTGAAGTCCCCGGAGACCTTGGCGAAGCGCCGCCCCAGATCGGCCGGCAACACCCAGCGCTGGGTGCGCAACAGGCCCTCCTCCTGCAACGCCAGCGCGTCCTCCCATGGCTCGCCGACGGGACCTTTCACCGCGCGGCGCAGGTACAGGCTGTCGCTTTCCCACACCAGGCTGCCGCTGCTGTAGGCACGGGTGGCGATGCTCAGCGCCTGGCCCTTGGCGTGGGCCACCCAACGTTCGCAAAAGACTTCCAGGCGCAGCGCCTGGCCTTCCTGCAGGCGCTGGTGCTGCCGGATGCGGTTGGCCAGGTGCACCATGCCACTGGCCGGGTACGGAAAACTCGGACGGGTCAGCAGCATCAGGTGCAGGGGGAACGCCAGCACATGGGGGTACGACAGCGGCACGCCTTGTTCGCGGCGAAAGCCACAGGCACGGCCGTAAGCCGCAATGCCCGCAGCGGACAATTCCACCGCCGAGCGCACCAGGCGCTCCCTGGGCAACAGCGGTGCGCCGTCGAGCTTGGGTTTGCGCAGGCCACGTACGCCGTCCAGCAACAGGCGCGTGCGTGATGGCGGTGGGTCGATGATCTGCGTCACGTAGTCCATGGACTCAGGCTCCCAGCAGGCTTTGGCCGCACACGCGCACGACTTGGCCATTGACCCCGCCCGACGCCGGGTGCGCCAGCCAGGCAATGGTTTCGGCCACATCGATCGGCTGCCCGCCTTGGGACATCGAGTTCATGCGCCGCCCCGCTTCGCGAATCATCAGCGGAATTTTTGCGGTCATCTGGGTCTCGATAAACCCCGGCGCCACCGCGTTCACCGTGACCTGTTGCGCCGCCGCACGCGGGGCCAGGCCTTGCACCAGGCCGATCACGCCGGCCTTGGAGGTGGCGTAGTTGCTTTGCCCGAGGTTGCCGGCAATGCCGGAGATCGACGACACGCACACGATACGCCCCCCCGGATTCAGGCCCTGGCTATCCAACAAGGCACTGCTCAGGTGCAACGGTGCTTCGAGGTTGACCGCCAGCACGCTGCGCCAGGCCGCCTCCGTCATCTTGGCGATGGTCTTGTCGCGGGTGATCCCGGCGTTGTGCACCACCACATCGAAGGCACCGTATTGGCCGACATGGGCATGCAACTGGACAGCGGCGTCCGCTGCCGTGATGTCCAAAGGCAGCGCTGAACCGTCCACACTCGCGGCCGCCTGTTGCAGCGAGTCCCGGGCCTGGGGCACGTCCACGCAGACCACATGGGCGCCCTCGCGGGCCAGGACCTGGGCGATGGCCAGGCCAATGCCTCGGGAAGCACCGGTGACCAGCGCGCGTCGGCCGGCGAAGGGTTTGTCCCAATTGACGGCGACCTGCCCATCCACCGGTTTTTCCAGGCGCACCACCTGCCCCGACACATAGGCCGAACGCCGCGACAGGAAGAAACGCAGGCTGCTGTCCAGTGCGTCTTCCGCTCCCGGAGCCACGTACAACAACTGCACGGTGATCGCCCGGCGCAACTCCTTGGCCAATGAACGCACCAAGCCTTCGAGCGCACGCTGGGCGATGGCCTGGGGCAACTCGGTGCAGTGTTCCGGCGCGGTGCCCAGCACCACAACGCGGCCATGTTGGCCCAGGCGTTTGGCGTTGGCGTGGAAGAACTCATAGAGCTCGCCCAGTTGTTGCAAGCCGGTTATGCCGCTGGCATCGAACACTGCGCCCTGCACCTTGACCGTGGACGGCGCCTTGAGCGTCGCCGGGGTGGCGGTGACCGTGTCGGTGGCGCTGAACACCTGTTGCACCTGCGCAGCCAGGCGCCCTGCCCCGGCGACAATCACCGGGTTGGCCAGGCCTGGCTGGCCGCTGCGGTGACGCTGCAACGGCACGGGCTGGGGCAAGCCCACCACCTGGGCCAGGCGACGGCCCCAGGGGGAATTGACGAACGATAGGTAGCTGTCACTCATAGATAGATCCACTCACAACACAAACTTGCCGTGTAAACCCGATCCATGTCGGAGGGGGCAAGCCCTAATGCCAGTCATGTAGGAGCGAGCTTGCTCGCTCCTACATGACTGGCATTGGACCCATCCCTCTCCCACATTGACCGCGTTTGTCCTAGTTGACCGAGGCGTTTTCGCTTTGGCTGCTGCGCCGCTTGGCGACCGGCTCCAACGCCTGCCTGCGCTGCTGCAACGCCTCCAGCAAACCGAAGTCCTGGGGGAAGTCATCCACCTGGATAGCGTGGTCGGCGTATTCCACATAGCGCGCCAGCAAGGCGTCTTCGTCGTCGCTGATCAGGTCCAGCGCCCGCGCCTTGACGCGCCAGGCGGTGAAGGCCGTGGCGGCAATCGGCATCGGTTCGAGCAGGCCTTGCCTGATGGCCGGCTTGAGCCGGGCGTCGATCAGCTCGACTTGCGGCAGCAGGCGCAAGCCCAATTCGCCGTAGGCCAGCTTGTCGATTTCCGGACGCGGAATGTAGGAATTGGCCAGCAGGCGGTCGCGTGTTTCGCCGGGGATCTGCACCACATCGGCCACCTGGGCCAGCAGCTGATCCGAAGGTTTGCGCAACGGAATACCGAACGGGAACGTCAAGCCACGCAGCACCGCCGCCGCCGCTGTGGAGGGGTAGTTGTCCAGCACTTCGGCAAGGGCTTCATGGGCACGCAGCAATGCGTCCTGTGCCGCCCAATGCACCAGCGGCAGGTCTGCCTGGGGCCGGCCGTCATCCTCGAAGCGCTTGAGCACGCAAGACAGGATGTACAGCTGCGAGAGAATATCGCCCAAACGCCCGGTGATACTTTCCTTGCGCTTGAGGGCACCGCCCAGCACGCCCATGGAAATATCCGAGATCAGCGCCAGCACCACCGACAGACGATTGGCCTGGCGATAGTAGGTTGCCAGCGCCGGGTCGGTCTTGGCCGGTGCGGAAATCAGGCGCCCGCCGGTCAGGGCATGCACCGCCGCACGTACGGTGTTGGCCAATACAAAGCTCACATGACCGAACATCGCGCTGTCGAATTCCTCCAGCGCCTTGCGCCGATCCGGGTTGCGCGCCGCTTCCATTTCGCGGAACACATAGGGATGGCAACGAATCAGGCCCTGGCCAAAGATGATCAGGCAGCGCGTCATGATGTTCGCGCCTTCCACCGTGATGGCGATGGGGCTTTGCTGATAGGCACGGGCCAGGAAGTTATTGGGGCCCATGCAGATGCCCTTGCCGGCGACGATGTCCATGCCGTCGTTGACGATCATCCGCGCGCGTTCGGTGACGTGGTACTTGGCGATGGCCGAGATCACCGAGGGTTTCTCACCGGCATCCAATGAAGCCACCGAGACCTTGCGCACCGCATCGCAGGCATACAGGTGCCCGGCCATGCGCGCCAGCGGCGCCTGCACCCCTTCGAACTTGCCGATGGGCAAGCCGAACTGTTTGCGCATCGCCGCGTAGGCCGTGGTACCACGCACCGCGACCTTGCCCAGGCCGACGTTGGCCGACGGCAGGGAAATGGCGCGGCCGGCGGCCAGGCACTCCATCAACATGCGCCAGCCGTTGCCGACCTGTTCGCGGCCGCCGATCACCCACTCCAGCGGGATGAACACATCCTTGCCGGTGGTCGGGCCGTTTTGGAATACGGCATTGAGCGGCCAGTGCCGGCGACCACTGTTTACGCCGGGATGGGAGGTGGGGATCAGGGCACAGGTGATGCCGAGAGAGCCTTTCGGCCCCAGCAATCCGTCCGGATCTTCCGCGCGAAACGCCAGACCGAGCACCGTGGCGATCGGTCCCAGGGTGATATAGCGCTTGTCCCAGGTCACACGGAAACCCAGTACTTCCTGGCCTTCATGGGTGCCTTTACAGACGATGCCCAGATCGGGAATCGCCCCGGCATCGGAGCCGGCATACGGGCTGGTCAGGGCAAAGCACGGGATGTCTTCGCCCCGGGCCAAACGCGGCAGGTAGTAATTGCGCTGGGCGTCGGTGCCGTAGTGCAACAGCAACTCGGCCGGGCCCAGGGAGTTGGGCACCATCACCGAAATCGCCGCCGCCGAGCAGCGCGTCGACAGCTTCATCACCACTTGGGAATGGGCGTAGTGGGAGAAGCCTTTGCCGCCGTACTGCTTGGGAATGATCATGCCAAGGAAGCCGGCGTCCTTGGTGTACTGCCAGCCTTCGGGGGACATGTCCTGCCAGACCTGGGTGGTTTCCCAGTCGTTGGCGATATCGCACAAAGTTTCCACTTCATTGTCGAGGAAGGCTTGCTCCTCGGCGCTCAGGCTCGCCGGGGCCGCTTGCAGCAGGCGCTGCCAGTCGGGCTTGCCGCTGAACAGCTCGGCATCCCACCACACGGTGCCGGACTCGATGGCGGCGCGCTCGGTGTCGGACATCGCCGGCATGATCGTGCGAAACAGATTGAGGGCCTTGCCGGTCAACAGCGCGCGGCGCAACGGTTTGAGGCTCATCAACAACGCCGGCAATACCACCAGCACTGCCGCGACGGTGGCGCCGAAAGCCGCCACCCCATTGAACAGGTAACCCGCTGTCAGCCAGATCAGGCCAGCGCCCAACCACAGGATGGCGGCAGCTTGTCGATACGCCAGGGCAATCGCGGCTGCGACACCCACCAATAACCAGATAACCATGGGGATACCTCTACTCGATTCAGGGCGTGGTTTACGTGCGAAAGGTCGGATCGACCTGCGGCGTAAAGCCACACTACAAACTTGGAAAGACAAATTCAAATTTTGTTTTGAAATTTTTATTTAATACCTGGACGAAAAAATAGCGGCTGAATGAATCAGCCTGGAATGCCAATACTCAAGGAACTGTTGACGTGGAATGAGGGTGAAGGCATCAAGATGCGCTTGGTGCCTTTTCCATCACCCTCTATGAAATATCAGAACGCGTAGGTGGCCGACACGCTCACCACATCGCCCGACGACTCCGCCTTGCCATTCAGGCTTGCGCCACCCAGGCGATCGACGTTTTGAGTCTTGAGCTTGACCTCTTGCACGAACTGGTGGGAATAGGCCAAGTCAAGACTGAGGCCCTTGATTGCTTTCACATCGTAACCAGCCCCCAACGACAGGAATGTACGGTCGCCATCCGGGATTCGCGGGTCGCGGGTCGAATTGCGTGTAGGTGTCTGGTCAAGGGCTACACCTGCACGCAAGGTCAACTCATCGGTCAAGCGGTAGTCACCGCCGAGGGAGTACATCCAGGTGTTCTTGTAGTTGTAGGGAATGGACACAATGGTGGTGCCACCGGACTCGAGCGTCAGGTCTTTGAAAGAGGACCACTCAGTCCAGGTCACACTGGCCCCCATCGTGAAGCGATCGTTGAACTGGTGTACCCAGTCCAGGCCGGCCGTGGCAGGAATGTCCAGTTGGACACTGGCATGGGCGCCGTCCGGTGCCAGCTCTAACCCTGGATAAGCGGTATTCACCAACGTACCGCTACCGCCAAACGGACTTGGCTGGGTCATCAGGTTGTAGGAAAACTGATCGGCGTAAATATTATATTTGCCGGTCATCTTGTTCTTGATCTTGGCGTGGTAATTCAAGCCAAGGGTGTCTCGCTCCGTGGGTTTCCAAACAATGCCGGTAAACCAGCCCGCTGAAATGTTGTCGACCTTCACACGCATCAAGGCACTGCCGACATCAGACGGAAAATTGATCCCGCCCAGCACGGAATCGGACACCGCGGCGGCAGACAACAAGTCCACGTTTTGACTGACGAAGCCCTTGCTGTGTTGCACGATCACGCCACCGCCGATAGAAAATTGATCATTCACCTTAAAGGACAGGGATCCGGTCAATCCTACGGTTTCAATTTTGGTGTCCACTGCAAAGTCGCGCAGTTTCGAGTCCTGATCCCAAGTGGAGCGCATACCCTGCGGCACTACCTGGCTCAGGCCGAAAGCGAACCGATCCCCCAGGGGCATGACCATGAAACCGGTTGGCAACCAGGCAGTGAACCCGCCTTGGCCGCCGTCGTTGTTATTCACCGTGGTCGATGCGACGTCGGGAAAACCATTGGCGTCCAAGGGCGTATTGGAAATCGGGTTGCCTGCATAATCAGAGGCGTCACCTTTGTACTTGATCTTGATGCGGGCGTAGTCGACGGTAAATTGCGCCACGTTGTGTTCGACAAACGCCATGGCCGCCGGGTTGTTGTACGCGGAACTGGGATCGTTCTTGAACAACGAGCCACCGGCAAATGCCCGGCCCCAACCGGGTGCGCCGTAGGTCGGTGTTGAAAAACCGCCGGCCTGTGCAGGCGCGTTCACCATCGCCCCGCCTATCAGTGCCAGCCCCAGCAAAACCTGCACGTGTTGTTTCTTATTATTCATGCGGCACTCCTTATTGTTATTTCTCTGAGCCGGCCCCGCCGGTTCGTTTTGCTTCCGGCAGTTCACAAACTGGCGCCCGATCGAGGCGCCAGTCTTTCAACAGGTGATCAGCCCGGTGTGTCAGTTGCCCATCAAGGCACGATGGTAAATGTCGGGCTTGGGGTAACGCTGAGGCTCACCACGGTGCAGCTACCACTCAGGGTCTGGTTGGAGGCGGTCAGTACACCACCGCTGTAGCCCACGGTGATGGTGGACGGACCGCAATTGGACGCCGGATACAGAACCGACGCGGCGATGGTGTAACCAACGTTGCTGACCGAGCCCGCAGCGGCACCGGTGGCGGTCAAGGTCCATGGCAGACCGGTGATTTTCGGCAGCGCACAAAGACCACCGCCGGTCACCGCCACACCGGTGATTTTTGCCACACCGCTGGCATCGACGTTCCCGGTAAAAGTTGCGCCGCAGTTAACAGTGGCCTGGAACGACGATGGCGACTTCACCGAAATGGTGCCTGGCGCAGTGAAGCTCGAGTTCACCGGGGTGATGCTATAGGCATTGGCCATCGACGCAGCACCCATGCAAACAGCCAAAGCAGACAACGATACGAGGGTTTTCAAGCTTTTCATTGTTTTTCCTCACATGTTATGGCGAGTCATTTCGCCAGGGGGGTAATGGCCATGAACGAGAGGTCACGGTGAAACTGCAGAACTTCCCTTTCCAGCCAAATTTCAATTCAATTACCGAAGCACGTTACTCAACAACTTTGAAGTTCGGCGGCATCTTGATCGACACCGTCTTGATCTTGCAGTCTTCGCCAATCGGTACATTGGCGGCTTCCAACTTGCCGGTGGCGTTATCCCAGGTGCCATCGGCGGTGGAAGGCCCGCACTTGCCGCCCAGGCCGAAAGCGTGAACATCGACACTGATCTTCGACATGGAACCGCTCCTGGTATCTTTGGCGACCAGGATCCACGGCAAGTTGATGGCTTCGACGCGACTGCACTTGAGGCCGCCGTCGAATTCGACTTTGTCGACATTGACCGAGGAACCGTCCGCAGCGACCTTGCCGGCCACCTTGATGGTGCAATCGGCGCTGATCAGCGCGCCTTTGGAGAAGCTGATCGGGCCCTGGGCGGTAAAGGCGCTGCCCGCCGGTTCGATACGCGCGGCCTGGGCCTGGTGATAGGTGATCAGGCCCAGCACGGCCAATACGATATGGGTGGTGAACTTGGCAGGTGTTTGCATGGTGTACGTCCTTCCCTTTCATTATTTTTTTTCGGGTCAAAGCACTTTCTCGGGGCGATAAAATCCTGCGCGGCAATCAGGCCCCGAGCACACAACAAAACTAAGTGTTACTTCAGATCAAAACGGCTTGGCACTGCCGCTGTACTTCTCCAGGTACTTCAAACGCTGTGAAGGTTGAAGATTGGTCAGGGTGATATCCCCGGCATAATGATTAAGGACTCGATGATCCATGCGCCGCCGCCACAAGTACGGTACATACGCCCAGACAATCATGCTCGCGTAACCATAAGGCAGTTGCGGCGACTCATCGAAGTGGCGCAACGACTGATAACTGCGCGTCGGGTTGGCGTGATGATCGGAGTGCCGCTGCAGTTGGAACAGAAAGATATTGGTGACAATCCGATTACTGTTCCAGGAGTGCCGAGGCGAACACCGTTCATAACGACCGTTGGGCAACTTCTGGCGTTTAAGGCCGTAGTGCTCTACATAGTTCACCACTTCCAGCAACGAGAAGCCGTAGATGCCCTGGATAACCAGGAACGGAATCACCGCTGCCCCGAGCCAGGCAATCATCGCGCCCCACAACACCACGCTGTACATCCAGGCACTGAGCACAGCGTTTTTCCAATGCCAGGCCGGCAGGCCGAGTTTGCGCAGGCGCTCGCGCTCCAGGTTCCAGGCCGAGTGTGCGCTGAACCACACCGAACGCGGCAGGAAAGCCCAGAAGCTCTCGCCCAGCCGCGAGCTGGCGGGGTCCTCCGGCGTGGCAACACGTACGTGATGGCCACGATTGTGTTCGGTGTAGAAGTGCCCGTAGAAGGTCGGCGCCAGGGTGACCTTGGCGAGGAACACTTCCAGGGCATTGGGCTTGTGCCCCAGTTCATGGGCCGTGTTGATCGCGATACCGGTGGCAGCCCCCGTGGACATGGCCATGCCCAGGTAGGTAAACCAGCTTGGCTGGCCATGCAGTTGCGCACGCTCAGTGATGTAACCGGCGGCGTTGGCCAGCCAGCTGGAAGGTTCAAGGTTGGCGGTAGCGTGCAGCAGGCCGCCCCGGATGATCCAGTCGATGCCGCCGGCGGCCAGCCATCCGGTAATCACCACCGACGAGATGACGAACAGCACACCGGTGTAGACGATCCAGCGGTAGTAGCGTTGGGATTCCAGGTGGTTGACGGCGGATTCGGGCGGGTTACTGATGTCTTCGCCGAGCAGCCCGTCGATCAGGGGGATCAGGCCAAAGATCACCAGTACGCCGATCCACCACAGTTGCTGGATGCCGGTGGCAATGGCGAGTGCGCCGGACAACAGAGGGGTGGCCAATGGCAGGATGCCCAACCACCACAGGTGGCGCTTGCCGTCGGTCCAAACGCTTGGCGCTGCCAGAGTCCGGTTCATGGCAGCCTCCTTGGCAGGCAGGCGGAAAACAGGTTCAGGGAGCGCTGGGTGCTCCGGGAAATCAACCATGCGATAAAAGACGTTTTTTTCATTTTTATTCGCTCTTAGGCATTTCAAAAATCATTTCAAAATAAATATTGAAATATTTTTTTAAATAAATAGCGCGGAATCGTTAGGTCGTCAACTACTTTTTCGAGGCCTTTTTTACGTGACTGGACAGTCTGTTTTTCAGCTGTTTGGTCAGGTCTCTAGGGCAGGCATTTGCGACGTTCGACCCGGCGATGAGGGCCACGATTATTTGTTCGCCAAGGCAAAGGGCGGATGCAGGACCGTGGCCGTTTCCACCGGGCGCACGCGCTTGGCCACGTGCAGCACGGCCTCGACCACCCGCGCCGTGGCGGTGATCGGCAGCATGTGGCCGCGCCCTTCCACCACTTGCAGCTTGAGGCCGGGCACTTTATCGGCGAGGGCCTGGCCATGCCGGCGGTAGTCCAGCACCTTGTCCTGCGCGCCATAGATCAGGCCGATGGGCAGGGCCAGTTGGGGGTAGCGCTTGACCATCCCGGGCAGGCAGTCGTTGACCAGCGCAATCTCGCTGGAGGCGGCGTAAAAGTTGTCGGGGCGCATACCCAGCAAGCCGCCGCCCCGGGTGGCGAAATCCTCGGGAGCGGCGTCCGGCGCAAACACGCCCTTGACCACCGAACGTCGAGTCAACAGGCCCATGGGCACGGTGAGGGTATTGGCCACAAAACGTCGCAACCACGCCGGTCGCACCGCCAGCGACCAGAACACCAGCGGCAACCTGGGTTGGGGATGGGTCAACGGTGCCACCAGCACCAGGCCCGATACAGCCTCAGGATGATCGAGGGCCAAGGCCAGGGAAATCGCGCCGCCGAGGGAATGCCCGAGCACCAAGGGTTTGTCCAGGCCAAGCTGGTTGATGAAGGCCGCGACTTGCCGCGCCTGGGCCGGCAAGTCCGCAGCGGTACCTTTATGCCGCGTGGAATACCCCGACCCGGGACGGTCGAGGGTGATCACCCGAAAGTGCTCACGCAACTGGCGGGACAAGGCATAGGTCAGGTTGCGACTGCTGCCCATCAGCCCGTGAATCATCACCAGGGGCGGGCCCTCGCCCTCTTCCACATAATGAAAGCGCTCGCCATTCACCTCCACGAAGCGCCCGTTGATCGGAACAGCGGCTTCGATGCGCCGTGTCATCCAGGCGCTGAAACCCCATAGCACCGCACTTGCCCCCACCAGCACACCTGCAGCAGTCACCCATTGCACAGCCATAGCTCGTCCTCGGCTTCCCTGTGACCGGCGACCTGACCGGAATTGATCAAGGCCTCGGCCAACGTCCACACCCTGGACCTGAACGGCGTGCGTACCACGCTCGTCCGTCGGACAAGTCGCACATAAGGCACAAGGTCCTAGCGTAGGCGCTATTTTCAGGTAGATTATTTAAAATCTTTTTTAAAATAATTAATTCAATTTTTCTTTGCAATGGTGTTCTATCTAAAAGACACAACAAAAACAGGAGCACATCCGATGCCCATGAAGGACCGCCTATGAATGCCCACAGTGATTCCATCGACATCGCCATCATCGGTTCGGGTTTTGCCGGCCTGTGCATGGCCATCAAACTCAAGGAA
Organism: Pseudomonas sp. CFBP13509; assembly: GCF_005233485.1. Classification (NCBI taxonomy): domain Bacteria; kingdom Pseudomonadati; phylum Pseudomonadota; class Gammaproteobacteria; order Pseudomonadales; family Pseudomonadaceae; genus Pseudomonas; species Pseudomonas sp. CFBP13509. Next base: position 87,261 of record NZ_QGAA01000011.1, on the reverse strand, counting down.
GCGGGGCTCACCGACTTCTTTATCGCCGAGCAGGCCGACACCCTCGGCGGCACCTGGCGGGACAACCATTACCCCGGTTGCGCCTGCGATGTGCAGTCCCACGTGTATTCGTTTTCCTTTGCACCCAACCCGGACTGGACTCGGCAGTTCGCGCCGCAAGCGGAAATCCGCGCCTACCTGGAAGACTGCGCGGTGCGCTTCGGATTGGCGCCCTACCTGCGTTTCGGCATGGGCCTAAAGCGCGCGGTGTTCGATGAACAGCTACAACGCTGGCAGTTGAGTTTCAGCGATGGCCGCCACGTCAGTGCGCGGGTGCTGGTGTCGGGCATGGGCGCCCTGGCACGCCCGGCGCTGCCGGAGATTCCGGGGCTGGAAACCTTCAAGGGCAAGCGCTTCCACTCCCAGCAGTGGGATCACGCATACGCCTTGAAGGGCAAGCGCGTGGCGGTGATCGGCACAGGGGCCAGTGCCATCCAGTTCGTGCCGCAGATTGCGCCGCAGGTGGCGCACCTGGATCTGTTCCAGCGCACTCCACCGTGGATCATGCCCAAGCCCGACCGCGGGATTTCAGCGTTCGAACGCTGGCTGTTCAGACACCTGCCTGTTACCCAGCGCCTGGTGCGTGGCGCCTTCTACTGGGCACTGGAAGGCCGTGTGCTGGGATTTGCGCTGCATCCGCAGCTGATGAAAATGGTGCAGAAAGTCGCCCTGCGCCACCTTCGCAAACAAGTGCCGCGCCCTTCCCTGCGCAAGGCCCTGACGCCGGACTACACCATTGGCTGCAAGCGTGTGCTGATCTCCAATGACTACTACCCGGCGCTGTCGCGCAGCAATGTCGAGGTGGTGACCGACAACATCCTGCGCATCGAAGCCGACGGCGTGATCACCGCCGACGGGATCAAGCACCCGGCCGATTGCCTGATCTTCGGCACCGGTTTCCAGGCCACCGACCCGCTGCCCCGCGACTGCATCATCGGTCGCGACGGCGTTGACCTGATGGACACCTGGCGCGACGGCGCCCACGCCTACAAGGGCACCACGGTGCCAGGCTATCCCAATCTGTTTTTGATCATCGGGCCCAACACCGGCCTGGGCCATAACTCGATGATCCTGATGATCGAGGCGCAGGTGACCTACATCCTCGACGCGCTCAGGCAGATGCAGCGCCATCGCATCGCCACGGTGGACGTCAAACCCGCAGTGGAGAGCGCCTACAACCAGCACCTGCAAGACCAGCTCAAACGCACCATCTGGAACACCGGCGGGTGCCAGAGCTGGTACCTCGACCCACGCACCGGCAAGAACACCACCCTGTGGCCCGGCTCGACCTGGCGTTTCAAGCAGGTGACCCGGCAGTTTGCGCTCAAGGACTACGTGGCCGGCCTGGGGCCGGTCAATGCCCCTACCCGGCCGATGCCGACGCCCCATTCCACCGCAGAAGGTAGCCTGTCATGAAGTCATTCAACGGCCGCGTGGCGGCGATTACCGGCGCGGCATCCGGCATGGGTCGTGCATTGGCCCTGGCACTCGCGCGCGAAGGTTGCCACCTGGCACTGGCGGACAAAAACGCCCAAGGCCTGGAGCAGACCCTGGCACTGATCAAGACCTCAACCCTGGCGCCGGTGACGATTACCACCCAGGTCCTGGATGTGTCCGACCGCCAGGCCATGGAGGCTTGGGCGGCGCGCTGCGTGGCCGAGCATGGCCAGGTCAACCTGGTGTTCAACAACGCCGGCGTGGCCCTGTCGAGTACGGTCGAAGGCGTGGACTACGCCGACCTGGAGTGGATCGTCGGCATCAACTTCTGGGGCGTGGTCCACGGCACCAAGGCGTTCCTGCCGCACCTCAAGGCCAGCGGCGACGGCCATGTGATCAACACGTCCAGCGTGTTCGGCCTGTTTGCCCAGCCCGGCATGAGCGGTTACAACGCGACCAAATTCGCCGTGCGCGGCTTTACCGAAGCCCTGCGCCAGGAGCTGGACCTGCAACGCTGCGGCGTCTCGGCCACCTGCGTGCACCCCGGCGGCATCCGCACCGATATCTGTCGCAGCAGCCGCATCGACGCGAACATGACCGGCTTCCTGATCCACAGCGAACAGCAGGCCCGCGCCGACTTCGAAAAACTCTTCATCACCGATGCCGACCAGGCCGCCAAGGTGATCCTGCAAGGCGTGCGCAAAAACAAGCGTCGCGTGCTGATAGGCCGCGACGCGTATTTCCTCGACCTGCTCGCCCGTTGCCTGCCGGCGGCCTATCAAGCGCTGGTGGTGCTGGCCAGCAAGCGCATGGCCCCCAAGCAACGCAGGCCAGTGTTTGAAACCAACGACGAGCCCCGTCTCTGAACAGGAGCACGAATCATGTTGCCGATCCGCCGCGACCTCCATTTCGCCCTGCCCGCCGAACGCATCACCGACTGGCACGAACAGGGCCCGTTCATCACGCATTTCTTCAATGCCTTGTCGCTGCTGTTCCCCCAGGGCGAGCTGTTTTTCATGGACAGCGTGCGTCACTACCGCCAACGCGTCGACGATCCGGCGCTAAAGAAACAGATCCAGGGATTTATCGGCCAGGAGGCCATGCACAGCCGCGAACATGTGGCCTATAACGACCTGATGCAAGCAGCCGGGCTTCCGGCGCACACCCTGGACCGTCGGCTTAAATTCATTCTCGATCTGCAGAAGAAACACTTCGCACCGTCGTTCAACCTGGCGATCACCATTGCCCTTGAGCACTACACGGCGATGCTCGCGGAAATCCTCCTGAGTGACCCGTCGCGCTTTGGCGATTCGCTCAGGGGCTACCAGCAGATGTGGTATTGGCACGCCCTGGAAGAGACCGAACACAAGGCCGTGGCCTTTGATGTGTGGAACACGGTGATCAAACCCGGGCCCAAGCGTTACCTGCTGCGCACCGGAACCATGCTGACAACTACGGTGTTTTTCTGGCTGGTGGTGCTGGATTTTCATGTGCGGCTGTTGATTGCCGACCGCAAGGCGGGTGGGCACCTCAAAGGCTTCTGGCGCATGTTGAAATTTCTTTATGGCCCCAAGGGCGTCTTCCCACGCATGCTGCGGCCGTGGTTGCACTACTTCAAACCCGGCTTTCACCCCTGGGATCACGACAACCGTGCACGCCTGGCGGGTATCGATCGCTTGGTCGAGGAGATCGAACAAACCCAACGCGGCTACTAGACCTGCGCCATGGCCGCACGCTGGCGCACAAAGCTTTCCAACTGGTCCCCCGGCAGTGCCTTGCTGAAATACCAGCCCTGGATAATCAGCTCGGCGCCGGTGTTCAAGAAGGCCAACTGCTCGGCGGTCTCAACGCCCTCCACCACCACGCCCAGGTTCAGCGCTTCGCAGAAACGCAGCATGCCGGTCAGGACCTGGGCGCCCTTGGGATCGTGCTGCGCCACCACAAAACTGCGATCGATCTTGATGAAGTCCACCGGGAACTGGTGCAGGTAACTCAAGGCCGAAAACCCGGTGCCGAAATCATCGATATAGACCTTGGCGCCGATGCCCTGCAGTTTCTGGATGTTCTGGCGCGTGGCAGGGATATCGCTGACCAGCGCGTCTTCGGTGATCTCCACCGATACCTGGCCATGGGCCTGGGCGAGGATCTCCACCAGGCGCTCGCCGTGGGCGGCGTCGGTCAGGGTGGCGCTGGAAATATTGATGGTCATCGGCAGGGTAAAGCCGAGTTTCTGCCATTTCTGGTATTGGCGAATCGCCTGGGATGCCACCCACATATCCACGTCCGGCATCAACCGCGCCTGGGCCAGCCATTGCAGGAACTCCCACGGTGAATGCACCGTACCCTGGGCATCGCGGGCGCGCATCAGCGCTTCGCAGCCAGTACACAGCCCGGTGCGGGTCGAGACCTGGGGCTGGTATTCAAGATAGAACTCATAATCGCTGATCTGCTGGATGCGATTCAGTTCATTGGCCTGGCGCGCCAGGGCCTTGTGGGAAGCCAGGACCGGGTCCAGTTCGCGCAGCCGGCCTTTTTCTTCCAGGCCGCGGAAGGTCATGTCCAGGGACTTGAGGTACACCGTGCCACCTTCGGCAGCCTGGCGATGAATCGCGCGCACATAGGGTGCATACACCAGCGTGCCCAGGCCCAGGAGCGTCACTTGCAGCGCGACTGCCGCCAGGTCGCCATGAGTACTCAGGTAGGCATTGAGCAACACCGGTGCGGTAAACGGGACGCTGGCCACCGCCGGGGATACCCAGCCCAGTTGCACCACGGTAAGCGCCACCGTTGCGTTCAGCGCAGGCACCAGTAGAAACGGAATGAACAGACGCGGGTTGAGGATGATCGGCAGGCCGAACAGCAGGACTTCACTGACGTTGAACAGCGAGAGCGGCAAACTCGCCACGGCCACCAGGCGCATGGACTGGCTCTTGGAAAACAGCAGGATTGCGATCAACAAACACAACGCACCGCCCGAACCACCGATAAAGGCAAAGCTGCCCAACAGGCCACCGTTCAGCACATACCTGATTGGCTCGCCCGCTGCCAACGCGGCGCCGTTGAGCACCACGGCCTGGTCCAGCACATCAAACAGCGGTTGCATGGCATAGACGCCGTGAACCCCGAAAAACCACAACAGCGAGTTCATCAGGGTGACAAACAAACCGCTGCAGTAGGGCGATTCCAGCGCATCGAGCACCTGGGGGCCCTGCAACTGCGCCACATAGGGTATCTGCAACAACAAGGACAGCGCTGCCACCAGCGCCAGGGCGGTAATGGCCCCTGGCACCACCATATTGATCGTGCCTCGCAGGTTGTGCCCCACCAGGTCTTCGTTGACCAGGCGCGTCCAGCGAAAACGGTGCAGCCAGGCCAAGGCCGGTACATTCAGCAGCGGCGAGGCAATAGCAATAAACAGCAGGAAGGTGGCCGATGCCCGGGGATATTCCCGCAGGATAAACGTCGCCAAGACCACATGGGCCAGGCACAGGAACGCCACCGGCAATTGCGGCAGGCGGTGCTGGATCGCCAGCATGTAGCCAATGGAGGCGGCCACCAGCCACGGGATCACCGAACTGATCTGATTGTGCAACCCCGCCAGGAAGCTCACCACCTGCGGGCTGCAGCCCAACACCCGAGCGCATTCGGACAGGATCAGAAAGGCCGCCGACACCAGCAGGCACGGCAAGATCCACAGCAGCCCTTCGCGGATCGCTCGCAACGAATCGGCACTGGCCAAAGCGGCCAGGCGCTGGGTAAAGAAAAGTTTGAACAGCGTTTGCGCCATGACCCATCCCTCTGCCCATCGCCCGCTGCCCTTGGAAAGCAGGGTCGGAAGCACCGGGGCTAACGCTACACGTCCTGGCACCGGGAGCGAAAGTCCTTTGCCATGGGTATCGGTGAATTTCCAGCAATGAGTGACAGTCAAAGCCGGGCATCTCCAATAATTTAATTTTCTGATCTGGACCGGTCCTGGAATCTGCTTCAATACCCGTTATCCGTGTTGCTTATGCACACACGGCTTGCCTCGCGCCAGAAACCGAGGCCTGGTCCCACCTGATTTGGAGCACGCCCTTGTCACCTCCCGGCGATAACCACCAGCTCGCGCTGGATCGATTCCTGAACGAACATCCCGATGTGGCTGCCGAACTGAACACCCTGAACCCACTGGCCGCTCAGGCCAAGGGTGAAACCCTGGCACAGTACCGCGCCGAACGGCTGCATGAAGCCTTCGAGGCAGAAGCAGAACGCCAGGGTTTGTTTGCCTGGGAGCTGACCCTCAGGCTGACCAGCCAGTCCCCTGCTGACTTCGAGGCGCGGCGCCTGGAAGTACACAAGGAAGTTGCCCAGATGGCCGGCTTGAGTTGGACCGAATACTGCCAACTGCATGATTTGGCTGATTGACACGCCCACTACACAAACCAGTAGCGCCGTCGTCTATTCATCGCTTCGCACAACTCCTCGACGGCAATGGTTCGGCACTCAGGGTCCAGGGCCAGCGCAGAACGCAATGCCGGCCAACACCGCCGAGGCAATTGCCGAGGCCTGGACAATGGCTGATCCGACTGATGCTCGCCGGGGCGCCGTCCCTGGGCGAGCTCATAGATTACGCAGGCGGCGCCATACAAGTCGGCCCTGGCGGAGATGTTTCCCCCGGCCACCAGTTCCGGCGCCGCATACCCGGGCGTCCAAGCCTTAAAGCGACTGCGACTCAAGGTGGGCAGCCCCGCAGCCTGCTCCGCCTCGGCATGGCCCAGGCCGAAATCGAACAGCCGCACTCCCTGCTCGCCCAGCATGATATTGGCCGGTTTCACATCGCCATGCAGAACGCCCTGCCTGTGGGCATAAGCCAGTGCATCCAACAGTTGCAGGGCGATGGGTTGCAACTCCCGCCACGGCAATCCATACGGGCACTCCGAGAGGATGCGGTCAAGGGTCCTGCCCTGCAGCAATTCCATGGTGAAGAACGCAACCTGACGCGGAGTATCGACCTCGAAAGCGTACGTTCTGACCACGTGATCGTGCCGCAGGCTCCGGGTCAGGGCAAACTCGCTGTACAGCAATACATGGCCGTCGGAAGATTCGGCAAGCGTATCGCCCAACAACTTGAGAGCCACCCACGCGTTGGGCTCGCCGAACGCCTCGTGCAGCATATCCCGGGCTCGGTAGACCACTCCCATGCCACCGCTGCCCAATAGCCGATCCAGCTGATAGCGCCCCGCAAGCAGTTTCGGCGGGCCGGCGACCTCGCTCATGGCTGGACTACCACGGCCGTCAGGTCATCCTGGGCCGCCCCCCGTAGCACGTCGGAAAACAACCGATCCACTACCTGGCGGGGCGGCCCCACACTCAGGGCGCTGCCCAACTCGCCATGGCTGAGCCCCTGATACAAACCATCGCTGCACAATAAAAACACATCCCCAGGTTGGGTAATGAACTCCAGCACCGCCAGGCTCAATGGCTGCCGACCACCAATGGCACGGGTCAGCGCCCTGGCATCCGGATGCGCCAGGGCCTGTTCCAGGCTCAACTGCTGCTTGTCCATCAGTTGCTGCCACAGGGAATGGTCCCGCGACAGTTGGTACAAACGTCGTCCCCGCCAAAGATAGCAACGGCTGTCCCCGACCCAGATGCAGGCTGCGCGATTACCCTCCAGCAGCAACGCAACCACGGTGCTGCCCATGATGCCGTGGGCAGCTTGTTCCGTCGTGGCTTGCCCCATTTGACGGTCGAGCCATCGCAAGCAGCGTCGTATGGCATCGATCCGTTCGTCAAAGCTGCCTTGGTCGGGCAACGAAGCCAGGCTGCTGATGACCCAGTGGCTGGCCAAATCCCCAGCCAGATGCCCACCCATTCCGTCCGCTACCGCCCAACAACCGCGCCGGGGGCAGTCGAGGAACGCATCCTCATTGCGCGCGCGTGTCTTGCCTCGCGCCGTTCGCCCGGCGCTGCACCCATCGGCATGCACATGCCTCACAGTTGCTCCGGCAAACGGAAGGTGCGCCAGTTCGCCATCTGAAAAGGACCAGGGTTGCGATGGCTGTTGAGCAGGAAGGTGGCACGCGTGCCAGCGAGCTCAGCCTTGAGCAGCCGAGAACCCCGGCCACTCCCAGGCTCACTTTGCATCAGCTCGAAAAACCGGAACAACGACCAGGGACCAGCGTTTTTTTCCATACCCAGCGGCCGCTCCGCCCCCCGCTCCAGCACCAGGCTGCTACGGCCATCGTCCGCCTCGCCTGGCCACTGGAAAGCCATGGGCACGATCGGGCCATGGCGGTATTCAAGGTGTTGATCACCAATGCTCAGGATCGCTCGGCTAACCGCCTGGTCCAGGCTATAGGGGGCCAGCGTGAAGCGAACCGCCCACTCCCCCTGGTCCTCAGTAAAAAACCCCTGGCGAATCACCTGGGCCTTCGTCAGCTGGTCCAGCAATGAGCGCGACAGCGCCAGGCTACGGCCATCCAGGCCGCGTAGACGATAGCGACCGGACTCGGCACTGACAAAGGCCCGCAGGTAGCTTTCATAAAAGCGCGCCATGCCACCCCGCGGCTTGAAAAAGTCCTGGAAATCGCCAAGGGCAACATCACTCTCGGACCGTGGGTTGAATGGGTACCGACGCTGGATCGCCTTGGCGTAAAAGCCATAGACCTCACTTTGGTAACGCTGATTTATATACACATAGGCATCATCGAGCAGCAGCCGCCAACTGTCATCGGCAATGCCTTCAAACCACCCCTTGACCGGCAACGGCAGGCGCCCGGCAGCATCCCGCAGATTCCCCAGCAATGGCTGCTGCCCTTCCATTCGTTGCCTGGCCATCATGAATGCCGCCTGCCCTGGGGTAGCTTCGCGGTTAAGGGCCGCCAGTTGCAGATGCCATTCATCGAGCAGCCGCAACGCCTGCGTCAGTTCAGCTCCAGGGTTCTGATCCGCGTCCAGCAATTGGTGCAGGTGCTCGAACCGACGCTGCAGTGCACGCCGGGCAGAATCAGGCTTTGCCTGCCCATGCAACGGGCTGGACAACACGCTGGAAGCGCTGGTCTCGAGCTCGCCGGCGGGCGGGCTCAAGGCCTCAAGGGGGTCGTTGGTCGACAGCAGGCGTGTGTTTTCCCGAACCTGTCGCAACAGCTGCACCAACGGCGACTGCGCTGACGCCAGGCTGGCAAGCCCGTCAGCATGCTGGCTCAGGCTGTCACTTTCCTGCAGGCGCACCTGGCCGATGGCTTGGCTCCAGGTGTCGGCGTACTCACTGAAATAACGCTGCTCGAGCTCCAGCATCAATTGGCGCAAATCCAGGCTGCTGAGGTCTGCGTCCTCCCCAAGTACCCAGTTGTCCTGAGCAATGGCATTCACCAGCCGAGAGCCCTGCCTTTCGAAATACTGCACATACCGCCGGGTATAGAAGCCGGGGATGGGCTGCTCGATCGCTGCGAACCCCCTCCCCTCGGCCAGGCGCAAGGGCTCAAGGTCACGCGCCTGGTCACGCAGCGCCCGATAGACCACGCCCGCCAACGATTCGCCGCGCAGTTCCTGGCGGGCCTCGGCGACCAGCTCAACGTTCAAGGGCATCGCGAAAGGGCGCTCAAGCAGCCGTGCAAAATGTGCATTCAATCGTTTCTGCACCGAAGCATCACCGGCATAGCGCACAGCCCAATGAACGGCCACGCGTTGCGCCAGCCAAACCTTATCGCGCCGCTCGCGAAGACTGAGCATCAGGTAAGCCCGCAGGATGTCCAAAAGCCCCTCGCGGTCGCCAAGGCTGGCCCGTACCTGTTCTTCAAGCATCGTAGATACCAGCGGCAACAACTGCTGGTGCAGCAAGTCTTCATAGGCACTGACCAACAGTGGCCGACTCGCCTCCCCTTGATACAAGCCGCCCCGCTCCACCGCACGGGCATCCGCCAACGCTGGAAACACTTGGGTCGCAGCCAGGCGGTCGTCCAGCACACGCAGGAGCACCAGGGTATCGTCCAGACCGGGTGACGCGGGCGGCTGTGGCTTGAGCAGTTGCGCCAGTTGCACCAGCCGCTGGTGATTGATCGAATAACTGTGTGCCCACAGCCACCCCGCCGCGACAATGACCAGGGAGGCGGCCAACCCCAGCAACCCTTGGTGTCGACGGATACGCTGTCGTTCCGGAGTCTGCAGCCCGGCGAGATTGGCCTCGGCAAAAATCACCCGGTTGAACAGGCCCTGGACGAAGTAGGAACGCCTGTCGGCAGTCTGCGCACTCGTCAGGTAAAAGCCACGCAATCCGTTAATACGCTGAAAGCGATGAGAGGAGAACGCAGACTCCACAAACAGGCACAAACGTTCACCGATTTGCGCAGCCTGCCGAGGAAAATCGAGCATCAGCCCGCGACGTTCGATATCGCGTTCCTGATGCAAACGCGCAATCAGCTCTGCTCCAAGGCGTTGCAGAAACGCCTCAAACGCTTCGCGAACCTGGATGATCGCGGTACCGGCCGGACCTGTTGCCACGGGTTCTCCGAGCAGGGCTTCGGCGCCGTCGCCCTGGGACGCATCAAAGAACTCGACAAAGCCCGGCAACCGGTCAGCCTGGGTCAATACCAGATAGATCGGCACATCCACATGCAGCATCTGCTGTACGTCCTGCAACCGGGTGTGCACGTGGCGCGCATGCAGGTCCAGGTCGCGATCATTGCTGCCAAGCAGCGTCTCCACCGCCAGCGTCACCACCACGCCATTGAGCGGGCGAGCCCTGCGCCGCAATCTGAGCTGGTCCAGAAACGTCGCCCAACCGGCCCCATCCACGGCACTGTCGGGTTGGGCCAGGTAGCGCCCTGCGCTCTCGACAAGGACAGCTTCGTCGGCGAGATACCAATCAAAATACTGGGTTGCGCCCGGTGCCATCGCTTCCTCCCGATCCAGTGGGAACTGCGATCCGCAGGCGGCCAGCAGACAGGTTCTGCCGCTGCCCTGCTGGCCGAGCAACAGATACCACGGCAAGTCGTTGCGCCAACGCTCATTGCGCTCGCCATAACGACGGGAGGTTTTCAGTGTGTGCAACGCCTCCTTGAAACGCCCCCGCACCTGCCTCCGCTCTTCGTCAATCAACCCCTTGCGTTGGTGGCGCTCCTGGTGCTCGCGCCGATTCAATCGTGCGGTACGGCGTGAGTCGACCATGACCATCGCTAACCCCCACAGCAGGAATAACCCGCTAATGGTCAACAGACGAGCTGGAGCGCCCTGCCAGAAACGATGGTCGTCCACCGCCAGCAATGGCCCGAAAAACCACACCAGCAACGCACTGGCGAACACCACAAACAGGCTCCAGACCCAAGTCTTGCGCAGCGCCGTGCCCACGCCCTTGAAGAATGCGTTCATTCATTGCTCCCAGCGTTACAACGGCGACCGTGTCTGATCCGACGCCAAAGATTGAAAAGGTTGCAGCACCGCCATGCGTTCATTGCCCAATGCCCAGGCAAAGCCCAGGTACATGGCCAGCAAACAGGCGAGCGTGAAGACGACGACCCCGGCAGGGGAAAAGATGCGCAGCCCGGCACCCGGTGCCTGTGCTGCGGCAGCGGGCACAGACATCGGCGGGCGCTCACCGCGCACATGCCGGATCTGTCGATACAAGCCATCTCGTACCGCTTCCAACTGCGGCCCGCCCCGCTCCATGACGCGGTATTTACCTTCAAACCCCAGTGACAGGCACAGGTACATCAACTCCAGCATTGCCAGGTTCTTGACGGGGTCGCGGGATAAGCGCTCCAGCAGTTGGAAGAATTTTTCGCCACCGAAGGTTTCGTTGTGAAAGCGGCTCAACAGGCTGGATTTCGACCAGTCACTGCGACTGCCCCACGGGGTAGTGACCACGGCTTCGTCAATAACGCTGCACAGCACATAGCGCGCCGACATGACCTGCCTGTCCTCTGCACCCTGGTGCAAGGCATACGCTTCAAACGCCGTGATCCCCGACGACAACCGATCATTGAGGGCCTGCAAGCTTTCCCGGCCGGAACTGCGCTTGAGTCGAACGACCTGCGACAAGAGTTCCCAGGCGGAGGCCACCAGGACGTTGGGCCCGATCTTGAAACTCTGTGCCCCTTGCAGGCTGGCGGTGTAGATCATCCGGTCTTCCAACCGTTCGAAGCGCGGTGGCGATGGGAAGTCCGTCACCGGCGCCCCTGCGGGCGCGCGACCATCGAGGTCAAGCAGGATAGTTTTTTCGTCCTGCGGGTATTCGCTGTCCATTGTCATGGCATTCAGTTCCTGATGGCCCAGAAATTGAGTTTGAGTTCGGCAAACTCGCCACTGGCGTGGAAGGCAAAACCGCCCGATTGCTCCAGCTGCGTGATATCACGGGCACTGAGTTCGAGCATGAAATAGGTCTTGCCGGCATGGAACGGGATCTGTCGGGGCGCCACCGGCAGTGGCTTGACCTTGATGCCGGCCAGATGCAGATTGACCAGCTCGCGGATGCGCTCCACGGAGCCGATTTTCAAGTGCGCCGGAAGGCGGTGGCGCAGCTCCTCCGAATCGCACTGGGCAGTTGCCGCCAGAATGAATGTTGCGCTACCCAGCAGTTTGAGATCACTCACCGGACAGACCAGCACACCATACTGTCGCGGCTCCAACGGGAGCTCAGTGGCGTGTTGTTCCAGCACCAACGACAGCACGGTGCGAATGCCTTCCATCAACCCACGAAAACTCGCCCCCTGCTCACCATGCTGGTAACGAGTCTCCAGTTGCGCGCGTTTGTTGTCGGTGGCGAACGTCGACAACTCGCCGAGGATCGACAACAACTGCCTGTACAACACCTCCGGACGTACCTGGCTCTGACTCAGGAAGTGACGCAACACCAACTCGGTTCGATTGATCAGCTGCAGCATCAGGAAATCGCCGACCTGGGCCCCCTCCGATCCACCACCTCCCCGGATCCTCGCGGCGATCGCATCGCCTCGGGTGCCCAGCAGACTCAGCACTTCCTTGATACATGACGCGACATAGCCTGAGCCCTGCACATGGATAAACGCCGGTACGAAATCCGCGTCCAGCCGCACGCCGCCCTCGCGAGTCGAATCCAGCACCCGGGCAACCTGGAGTTTCACCTGCAACGTGTCACTGGTTTGCTCCCCTAACAGCAATCGCAGGTCCGGGCGTGCACAGTTGATCCGGCAAAGGGAATCAAAGCCAGCATTCGAATCAGTGATCTCCGCTTCGCAGCTTACGTAGCGCGCCAGCACATCACTGTGCTCCTGCTGGCGCACTTCAACCTGATTGCCGATGGCCAACGGCAACGCCAGGTAAATGGCTTGCCCACTGGTGTGGGCAGGAACCTGCAACACCAGTGGCTCCATTACGCTGCTCAGCTCGAACAAGCTGCCATCGGGAAATACACCGCTGGCCTGGTTGACGACTACCTTACCCAGGTTGAGGTACTGCACGTCGACGTCAAGGGTCAGGAATCCCCAACCATCAATGCCCAGCAAACGGGTACGGTTGAGTTGCTGGTGGTAGTAACGGTCGTTGTGCTGCAAGTGTTGGGGGCGCAGCAGCATGCCCTCCTGCCACACGACTTTATGAACCTGCATGTCTATCCTCCGACCTCCGGGCTTGAGGGGTAACGACGCGAACCCCGGACTCGTCGAGCATCAGCTCGACACGCGTCAGGCGCTGCCGGGCGACGGGCAGCACAAGCCGCCATTGCACATGGGGAAGGTCCCGGTAGGCAGCCACCACCCCGACATAACGACTCTGTGGTTCGACACTGAGCTTCAGCGCCAACCGCTCACCGGGGCGCAGCTCCAACTCCTCGCTGTTGACCCAGTCCTTGGGCAGCGCCTGCTCCGCGCGGCTATAGAGGGTGAAGAAATCAGCGTTTTCGAAAGCCACCGGGTGCCGCAGCTCCAGCAGGCGCACCACGATGGGAGACGGGCGACCGTGAAGATCGCGGTTGACGCCTTCGCTGGCGCTCAACGCCAGGTCCAGCTTGGTCAGGGTTGAATACGGTGAGACGCTGGCACACCCGGTCAGCAAGCCGAGTACAAACAGCATTGACAGAACGGCAGCTCGATACATGACAGTCATCCCGGATAAGCCGCATGCAGCGTGGCGACCAGGCGCACCTGCTCCGCGTAGGCTTTGGAAAATTCGTTACGCAACAGCTGCTCGCCCAAGGGTTGCTCGTCGATAAGGTGTCGGTAATGGCGCTGGTAGGCCCGCCAGTGGGCTCCATCGGTAGAGAACCTGGCCGGCATGTCCTGGCGCTCGAAGCACAGCAATAGATGGCTTGGTGCAAATGCCTCCACAGCGCCACGTATTGCAGCACGGCAAGCCACGACCAAGGCCAGCTGGTGGATTTGCATTTCCCGGAATGCCTGGGCGACCGCTACCTCTGCAGGCAGCGGGCCCGGCTCAGCGAGGCCCAACAGTGAGGCCAGGGCAGACGGGGTATCGGTGCAATCCTTCAAGGGGTTGTGACTCTTAATGGCAGGCACGGTCCAACCGAGGTTCAACTCGCCGTTCAGCTCATCGCGAGTACGCAGACTCTGCTGCAGCCCTTCGATGGTTTGCCTGAACAGGCCAGCCACCTTGATCGCCAGGGCTTCGCATGCCTGGGTATCGAGCGTATCCAGGGGCACGCCCATCGCGTCCGCGAACTGCGACCAGAATGGGGCACGACTGGCTGCAGTCACCTGGGCGGGTTGAGTCGAGGCCTCTTCCGTTACTGGCTCGGCCCATCTCGGCACGATCAAGTGATCCCGTTCCAGGGGGCAGTGGGACAGTGCGCAGGCCGCCCTCGCAGCCGAGAGTTTCAGCGCCTCCGGATCCCCGGGTGAGCTGCCATGCACCTGCTCGGTATCGAGTGCGTGCAAGGGGTCAAGCACCAAAAACGCGTCATCCGGAATCGTATCGTTGCCGAAAAACATCTGCCGGCCATTTTGTCTCCCGGGCGCCACAAGTCGTGCACGGATATCCACTGGCCCCAGTTGGTAGACATCACCCTCGCTGATCAGTCGTGCCTGCCCCTTGCACAAACGCTCCGCGCTGCCCGACACGCCAATGCCATTGCTGCTGATGTCGGTAAAAAAATACTGGCCATCCCGGTAACTGACCAGGCCATGATGACTGGAGAGCAAGCGACTGGCGTCGGGGATGACCCAGTCACAGCCGATCCCGCGGCCGATCACGCCGCCGACGCCGTCGAATGTCTTACAGGATGCAGGCTCACCGCTTCCGGTATTGCACACCTCTAACACTAGTTGCATGACAAGGCTCCGCTGTTCAATCGCTGCGACGTGTCGCCTGGGGGTCACCCAGCGGACGGTAGTCAGCGTCATCAAAAACGTAATTGGCGTTGCAGCCGCTCAACAAGCACAGGACAAGCCCCCAGGCTTTCCAAGTACGAAGTGGCATCAGGTATCTCCAATGAAAGTAAGGCCGGCGGCGAAGAGTGGAAGCCATACGTGCACCATTCAGCATCCCCCTCGGACATCGCCGCCAGGGATGTTCAAGCGTGTAAGTCGGTAAAGCAGGGTGCGGCGTGCGAGCCCCAACTCACGTGCCGTACGGGTCCGGTTGCCACGGTTCTTGTGCAGGCAGTCGATCAGGAATACCCGTTCAACCCGCTCCAGGCGCTGGCGCAACGTCGCGCCGACGGCTGCAGGGGTCGACCCGGGCGCCAGGGACAGGTGTTCAGGCAGCACCACTGCGTCGTCACACAGCAGTACCGCGCGCTCCACCAGACATTTGAGTTCACGGACATTCCCGGGAAAAGCGTGGCACGACAGTTGATCCAAGGCCGCAGCAGACCACTCCACCGGCGAGAGCCCCAGCGCAGCGCAGGCCGATTGCGAGAACTGTCGCGCCAACAGCAGCACATCTGCGTCGCGTTCGCGCAAGGCCGGCAATTCGATCGGGAACTGCGCCAGTCGGTAGTACAGGTCCTCGCGAAAACTACCCTCCGCCACCATTGCAGCCAGATCACGATGGGTCGCTGCGATAATTCGCACATCGACCTTATGGGCCGCATCGGCTCCCAACGGGCGAACCTCGCCTTCCTGCAACACCCGCAGCAGCTTGGCCTGGAGTGACAGCGGCATATCGCCGATTTCGTCGAGGAGCAACGTGCCGCCATCGGCGGCGTCAAATAGCCCCGCATGGTTACGTTCGGCGCCTGTAAAGGCGCCCCTGCGATAACCGAATAGCTCACTCTCCAGCAGACCCTCGGGAAAGGCCGCACAGTTCTGCACCACAAAGGCTTTGCTACGGCGCGCCCCGGCAGCATGGATGGCCCGTGCCACCACCTCCTTGCCGGTTCCGGTCTCCCCGCGCAGCAGCACCGTGCAGGGCGCATTCAGCACCTTGCCGATCAGCCGGTAGGTTTCTTCCATGGCTGCGCTGTTGCCGATCAGCCCATACTTCATACGCGCCGAGGGTAGACAAGGCCTGGCCTGGGAGCCGTTGTGCGGCGGACGCACACGTCGCAACAGCGCCAGTTGACTCAAGGCGAAGCTTGCCAGTTGGCTTAACGATGGTCCGTAGTCCAGGAGCAATTTCGGCCGCTGGCTGGCGCACAGCAATAGACCGGCAACGGCCTTGTGGCGACCGAACAGCGGCAGGCATATCAACGAGTGCCAGGGCGTAGCTGTCGCGGGTAGAAAACCGCTTTCGTACACACTGTCGTCCAGGTTCTCCACGCTCAGGATGCTGGGATGGCCGAGCACGTGACGCAACAGTTGCTGATGCTGAAAGTCGGCGCCGCAAGCACCCTCGCCGAGGGGCAATGCGCCAGGCAAATACTGGGCAATCAAGTCGAGCCGACCCGTGACCTCGTCCCGCCAATATAACTGGCCGAGTTCGCATTCACTCAGTTGCGCAGCCGCGGCAACACACAGGCCTGGCAGCGTTGTCTCGTCACCCTCAATGCCCATTCGGGTGAACCAGGCCAACAACGTCTCGGCGTATGCCAGGGGCTGGGGTAAAGGGGCAAGCACATCGTTCATCATTGGCTGAACTCACAGATCGGCAGCCCGTCACCATCCAGGCAGGCGTGGGCCCGCGACAGCGGCTCACCCGTCGCCACCGCCCCAAGCAGTCGATCGACCATCTGCGGCAACAGGTGGATCTCGATCCATTGGTCGATGTACCGCGCTCCGCTGTCGCTATGGACGCACCGCTCAGCCATATGCGTGACCAGTTCGGTCGTATAGCTCAAGGCCAGCTTGCGGGACTGCAACCTTCGCCCAAGACGGTCAAGCTTGAGTCTTGCCAGGTCATGCAACACAGCGCCCATCAACGGGTAATAGGGCACGACTCGCATGCGGGCGAGCAGTGCCGGTTTGAAATAGTCGCGCAGCAGAGGGTGAATTGCGTCCTGCAGCACCTGGGTGCCAGGTCGTCGGCCGCCTGCACATAAGTCGATAATGCAATCGCTGCCCAGGTTGGAAGTCATCAGGATCAGCGTATTGCGAAAATCGATTTCCCGGCCTTCGCCATCATTGACCAGCCCCTTGTCGAAGATCTGATAGAACAGGTTCAACACCTCCGGGTCGGCCTTTTCGACTTCGTCGAGCAGCACCACCGAATAGGGGCGCCGGCGCACGGCTTCCGTCAGCACCCCGCCCTCTCCATAGCCGACATAACCGGGAGGTGCGCCAATCAGCCGAGACAGGGCGTGTTTTTCCTGAAACTCCGACATGTTGAGGGTGGTGACAAAACGTTCGCCGCCATACAGCAAATCACCCAGGGCCAGCGCCGTTTCGGTCTTGCCCACACCACTTGGGCCCACCAACAGAAACACACCGACCGGCGCATCGGCCTTGTTCAGTCCGGCAGCCACCGCGCGCAGGTTGCGGTCAAGCGCCTGTATGGCAGGTTCCTGGCCGAGAATGCGCGACCGCAGCGCATCGGCAACCCCCAGCACCGATGCACTGTGCTCAAGGGACAGTTGTTCAACCGGAATGCCCGTCCAGGTACTGATGACCTCTGCCACCAGGCGAGGGCATACGCGCACCGGCTCCTCCAGTGCGCGCTGTGCAAGCCAGCGCTGCTGCCGATGTTGACGTTCGCTCTCGACAGCCGCCAAGCGCAGGCCCAGCGCTTGCGCAGACTGCTCATCAACTGGCAGCCCCGCATCCCTGTCTCGATTCAGTGCCTCGCGCTGGCGCGAGCCTTCAGCCTGTTCGGTACACAGGCGTTCCAATGCCTCGGGCACCGTCAACTGGTTGATGCGCGCACGTGCGCAGGCGGTGTCCAGCACATCCACGGCCTTATCGGGCAACTGACGCCCTGCCAGGTAGCGGGCGCTCATCTGCGCCGCCGCGACGACGGCATCGTCACGTATATGCACGCCATGGCTGGATTCGTAGGCCGGAACCAGCCCGCGCAGGATCGAAGTCGCCTGTTCAACGCTGGGCTCGCCAACCAGCACAGGCTGGAAACGCCGCGCCAAGGCCGGGTCTTTTTCAAAGTATTTCTTGTATTCGCCCCAAGTCGTAGCCGCGACGGTCCGCAACTCACCGCGGGCCAGGGCCGGCTTGAGCAGGTTGGCGGCATCGCCGGCCCCCGCCCCCACCAGGGTATGCGCTTCATCGATAAACAGAATCACCGGTGTCGGCGCGGCATTCACCTCGTCAATCACGCCGTTGAGACGCCGCTCGAACTCGCCCTTGATGCTGGCACCGGCTTGCAGCAGTGCCATGTCCAGGGTCAGCACACGCACACCCTTGAGTGGCTCCGGCACCTGCGTGCTGGCGATGCGCAGGGCAAGGCCTTCGACAACCGCGGTCTTGCCCACCCCGGCCTCGCCGACAAGGATCGGATTGTTCTTGCGCCGCCGCATAAGGATGTCGATCAGTTGGCGGATCTCACCCTCGCGACACAGCACCGGGTCGATACGCCCTTCCTGGGCCTGGCGTGTCAGATCATGGGTAAAGCGCGCCAGCAGTGACTCGCCGCCTGCTGCCGGGCAGATGTCAGGCCCCTGGTCCAGCACAAACCCGTGTATACGCTGTGCATCCAAACGGCTCAACAACGCGTGATAGCCGGTGCCTGCGTGCTGCAGCGGGTGGCGCAACAACGCCAGTAACAGTGCACCGTGGTCCACGACGCTCTGGCGCAACTCCAGATGGGCAACCATCAACGCCTGTTGTAACCACTGCACGAGGGCCGGGGCGAACACCGGATTACGCGTGGCACTTGCCTGCCCCTTGGGCTGCAGCGTTGCTTGCAGCGTCTGCGCCTCGATCCCGGCGTCGGCCAAGGCTCGTATCAAAAGCCCCCTGGGACGTTCCAGCTGGGTCAGTAGCAGGTCTTCCACCAGGACCTCCCTGCCACCTCGCGTCACGCAACGTTCGGCCGAGCGCTCCAGGTCCTGACGGACTGCGGGCGTCAATGTCAGGATCAGCTGTTGCAGGTCTACATTCATCATGATCATTGTTCCCTAGTGAGCATTGCTGGCCACGATGACCGCACCATCGGCGCACTCGTGTGCCAGCCAAGTGGTCCACCCCAGCCTGCAGACATTGTGTTCACCCACGTGCAACGGCCTGATCGCCTCCTTGGCCAGCACCAGCCGCAGGTCATGCTCCAGCGGGTCTCGTGCAGCCAGTCGCACCAACGAACACAGCAGTGGATACTCCGACCCCGTCGGCAAGAAACCATGGAAGCGCTGCCAATCCAGATCCTGTATATGCACCCGGAACTTACCGTTGCAGTCGGTGATCCGGCTTCCCAGTACCTGGTCGAAGCCCAACAGGCTGTTGGCACAGCCAAGCTGGTTCAACTGCGGGGGAGCAATGGCAACCGTGCGTTCCACCCATTGCTCTATAAACACGCGCTCATGCTCGAAGTAGTAGCGCAGCACTGTCTCGATCACCGCCGCCGAGTGCGCCCGCAGGCCAAGCAACCCCAGGTAGGGCAACAGTCGCTTGCAGTCCAACTGCGCAGCGGTACGGATGCGCTGGCCCCTCAACCCGATCAACGCAAACATCTGCTCGGAAAAAGCATCACGCGCCTGCGCCTGGAAACACGCCTGGTAGCGGTATTTGCGCCAGATCGGCAGCATCAGCCGTTGCAGACGATGGTGAAACAGGTCCAGGAAGTCTCGAGTCGCGTGGCCGCCCGCTCCATCGGCACACGCCTGCTCACCGTAAAAGGCCGGCAAGGGTGAACCTGCGCCACAGAGGCCCAGGACATTGAGGCGAAGACGCGCACGCAATTGATCGTGTTCAACAAAAAACTCCAACCGGTCAATATCGTGACCGGGAAAACCAAGACCCGGGTTGGCCTGAAACTCCAGCCGCTCATAGAGTGCGTTGTCATCCAGTAGCGGATGGGCATCGCGCAGGCGCTTGATCACCTGCGAAATCGCCTGGAACAGCGAATATTCACGGATGGCACGGCACAGTTGCTTCAAAGCAGGGGCTGCTGCCCCATCTGAGGTGGCCATAGGTACACATCTCCTTGTGTGCTGATGACACGCAGCTCGTGGTAGGCATTAAGGCTGGCATAAAGCGCGAAGAACTCGTTGAGCACCGAGGCGAACAAAAACGCTTCGCCCGCCCCCAGAAAACCTTGGGAATCAATGCTCAGGTCGACCCGCAACCCTCGAATCGGCATGCCCCGGTGCAAGCGGTCGACGGCCGTATGGCTGATGGATCGCAAGGCCCCCAGCCTTCTCTGGCTGACCTTTTTCGCTTGCAGATCGTGGTAACGCGGCACGTCATAGGTTTCGAGGACCACCTTCAAGACATTGATGTCGCTCAGTGACAAATAGTTGAGCGACATGTTGCTGATAAGTCGCCAGAGAAAGTCCTGGTCCAGGGGCGGTGCAAAACTCGCAGTCGGCGCGCAGATATTGCGAAATGACAAGCCCTCCGGTGTCTGCTCACAGGGCTGATTGATCTCCCCTGCCTGCAATTGCCGAGGCAGGTTGTGATTGGTGCATGTCAGTTCGATCGACAGCGTTTCCTGGGTATGCCCCCGCCCGTTTCCGAACCCCAGCCAGGTATCGAGCCCGGCATGATGCGCCGAAGCACGCTGACGAATGCTGTAGCTGGTGGGCGCTGCCGATGCATCGATAACGCCGTCGTGCTCAAAGGATTCAAATGGTACGTACGCCTGATACCCCAGCCCGCCAGGGCGCCAGCCCGTGACCTTGTCGACGGAAAATACACAGGCGTTTGCGCGCGCATATTCCCCAGGAATCAACAGGTATTCGTCCTGCTTGCCATCCAGGCGAATCGGCACCGCATCATGTTTGAACAGGTTGACGATGGGCGTGCAGTACAGCCTCACGTTGTCCAGCGTGGGGCATCCGGTTGCCTGGCACCGGGTGCGTAACTTGAAGCACAGCCTGACGCTGCAGATTTGCTTGAGTACGTCCTGGGGCAACCGCTGCAACGCATCCAGGCCACGCACATCGACGAACAGGTACTTTTCAGGAAAGGCGAAATACTCCTGCAGATGGCGGTATCCACGAAAGGTATTCTGCGGATAAGGCATCAGCGCATGCTCCTCCGCGAACCCTACCGGACTGACCTGATCGCCACCCAATCGCAACAGCAGGGGCTGGCCATCAGCCCCGCGGACCGCAAGCCCATCACCGCCCAATGGCAGCAACTCGATACCCTCAACCTCGCGCAACAGGCTCAGGTACAACGCTTGACTGATGTAGCGGTCTCCCGACAAATGCAGGCGCAATTGATCGAACGCACATTCGCTGAAATTGCCTTCGCCGCCCATGTCCAGGCGCAGGCTCAGCAACGCCTGCTCTCCCTGGACGCAGTACTCCAGCGCGCTCAGTTGCAGCGGCAAGATGCAGGTGGCGTAGCAGGTTCGAAAACGACAGCGTTCACCATTGACCGCAGCGCTTTCGACCGGTGTATCCCGTGCGACCATCACACCGGGCCCCGCATGTTTCAACGGATCGAACTGCAGGATACTGAACGCAGGTATGGGCCGCATGTAGTTGGGCCACAGCAGATGCATCAAGGAATGAGTCAGCTCAGGCAACTCGTCATCCAGCTTCTGGCGCAGGCGACCGGTGAGGAAAGCAAAGCCTTCCAGCAGTCTTTCCACATCCGGATCCTGACCGGCCTCCCCTAAAAAGGGCGCGAGAGCAGGATTGCGCTCGGAAAAGCGCCGCCCGAGCTGTCGCAACGCACTGAGTTCGCTCTGGTAATAGTGGTTAAAGGACATCAGGCAAGACCTCAACCTGTCCAGCATCCTGCAGGCGCGCGGTAAACACCACGGGCTGCGTCACACCGTCGACGCAGAGCGTGGCGTCAATGGCAAACGCCAGCGCCAGAGGATCGTCACCACAAGGCAACGCCCTCACGTGCGTATCCTTCAAGCGGGGCTCATAGGCCCGGATAAACCGCTCGATCAACAAGCGCGACTGGCTCAATGACTCATGCAGACTCTGGCTCGTGTCATTGAGATCCGGCATACCGTAATCCTCCAGTGTCTGCACACTGCCAGCGCGGATGCTGAGCATCTTTCCCAGATGAGCTGCGACGGACGTCACTGCACATGATGATTTTGCGGCCGGACTTTCAAGTCGCTCGAAGAGGCTTTGGTTACGGGTCATCCCTTGGCCCCTGCTCATTCTTTGTCGAGCTTGCCAACCAGGGACAGGGTGAAATCCGCCCCCATGTATTTGAAGTGCGGTCGCACACTCAGGTTGACGCGGTACCAGCCAGGCTCGCCCTCGACATCACTGACAACGATACGTGCCGCCCGCAATGGCCGCCGCCCACGCACTTCGGCACTGGGGTTTTCCTGGTCTGCCACGTACTGGCGAATCCACTTGTTGAGCTCCAGCTCCAGGTCAGTACGCTCCTTCCACGAGCCCAGTTGCTCCCGTTGCAGAACCTTGAGGTAATGGGCCAGGCGGTTGACCACCATCATGTAGGGCAACTGAGTGCCCAGGCGGTAATTCAGCTCGGCCTCCTTGCCCTCGGCACTGATGCCGAAACGCTTGGGCTGTTGCACCGAGCTGGCGGAGAAAAACGCGGCATTGTCACTGCCCTTGCGCATCGTCAAGGCAATGAAACCCTCTTGCGCCAGTTCGTATTCGCGACGGTCGGATACCAGCACTTCAGTGGGAATCTTGGTTTCGATTTCGCCCATGCTGTGGAAGTGATGCAAGGGCAAGTCCTCCACTGCGCCGCCGCTTTGCGGACCGATAATGTTCGGGCACCAACGAAACCGCGCAAAACTGTCGGTCAATCGTGTGGCAAAGGCGTAGGCGGTATTACCCCAAAGGTAGTGCTCGTGGCTGTTCACCACGGTTTCCCGGTAGGCGAAGGTCTTGACCGGACATTCAAGGGGATCGTAAGGCGTGCGCAGCAGGAATCGCGGCACCGTCAGCCCGATATAACGGGCATCTTCGCTCTGGCGAAAGCTATGCCATTTGGCGAACTGCGGACCTTCGAAATGATCCCTGAGATCCTTCAAGTCAGGTAGATCGGTGAAGCTTTCCAAGCCGAAAAAAGTCGGCCCGGCGGCCGCGATAAACGGTGCATGGGCCATGCAGGCGACCTTGGAAGCGTATTGCATCAGCTTCACATCGGGGGCGCTGGGGGAAAGAAAGAAGTCAGCGATGATTGCGCCCACAGGTTGACCGCCGAACTGACCGTACTCCGCACTGTAGACGTGCTTATAGAGCCCGGACTGGATCACCTCGGGTGAGTCTTCGAAGTCATCCAACAGGTCTTGCCGAGAGACATTCAGCAGTTCGATCTTGATGTTTTCTCTAAAGTTGGTGCGCTCGACCAACAACTGCAGGCCTTTCCATGAGGATTCCAGGGCCTGGAAGCGCGGGTGGTGCAGAATCTCATCCATTTGCCGACCGAGCTTCTCGTCAATCTCCGCAATCATCCGGTCAACCAGGTGTTTCTTGACCGGTTCCCCGCTGTTCTGCGGCTTGATCAGCTCTTCGATAAATGCCGAGACGCCACGCCTGGCTATGCCGTAGGCCTCATCATCCGCACTCAACAGAGTCTGGGCGATGATGTTGTCGAGAATGCTGTGCTCGTCAGTGATGAGTACGGGTATCGAGGTGTGTTGAGTCGTCATGGCGCCAGTGTCCTTTTACTGAAAAATGTCAGGCGGTCCGGCCGCTCAGGCCCAGCTCCGCCAATACTCGGGCACGGGATTCGTCGTCGGCCAGGGCCTGTTCGATGGCTTTGCGAAAGCTCGGCGTATTTCCCAGTGGTCCCTTGAGCGCCATCAGCGCCTCACGCAGGGCCATCAGCTTGTGCAACTCGGGGATCTGCTCCACCAGGTTCGCCGGGTTGAAATCCCTCATCGAATTGATTCGTAACTGGATGGCCAGGTCTTCGACCTCGGCGCCGTCCTGGAGGCGATTGGGGACATTCAGCGTCAGGCTCAGCGCCTGTTTGGCCAACACCTCATCGAGGGTGTTCTGGTTGAGGGTGATGGGCTTGCGATCTTCAAGCTTGCGCAGGTCCTCACGCTGGGTGAAGTCCCCCAGCACGAGGAGTTTCAACGGAAGCTCGACTTCTTCCCGCGCACCGCCGATGGCGGGTTTGAAGGTGATATTGATGCGTTCCTTGGGTGCTACCGAACATTCTTTGGCCATGGTAAATCTCCTTTTCAAGCGGCTCGTAAGCCTATTCAAGTACCGCTTCCAGATCGAAGAGGCACAGCCTGCGGTGGGTGTCTTCCTTGCGCTCGCGCACGGCATGGTTTTGTGGCAGCAGGTCGCAGCAGCGGTGCAAGAGGCGTGTCACTTGAAACGCCAGCTCCGGCTCCCAGCGCTCCAGGCCCGAGCGCTGCAGCTCGAGGTCCAGTTGTTCGAGCTGGATCTTCGCCAGTTCATGTTTGCCAGCGTGTGCACACAAGCGCGCCAGGGCCAACCGCCAATAAAAGCGGGCGCGATCGCTGCGAGCGGCATGCAGACCTTGATTGAGCTCATGTACCGCGGCTTTGAGCCCATCCTTGCGCAGCCGCGGTAGCACATCCTGCAAGGCGATCTCCCAGGGCTCGGCATCGCCCCCCACGCGGGGCGCCTCAGGGGTTTGCAGGTGATGGGAAACATGCAATGCGATCCAGCCGCGAGTGGCGTCGTCGGCAAAAGGAGCGCCCCCTTGAAAGCGAAACGCCGGCAAGTCCGGCAATCGTTGCAACAGCAGGGCGAAACTCACTTCCAACTCGCTCACGGCCAGTTCCGCCTGCTGGGCTTCCAGGCATTGCCAGAGCATGTACAGCCCGTCGAACCAGAACATCGCACCTGAGAGGCCGGCCTCAAGTTCAGGCAGCAGCTCGGCGTGATGGCCTTGGGCAAAACGTTGCTGGTAGTACTTGAGTCTGTCGGGGGCAGGCCCGCACAACGCGGTGACTCGCTCACCGTTGGCATCCGGATAGCGGACGATGGACAGCCAGGCCAGCGTTCGACTCAGGTGCAAGGCCCGTAGGTCGGCGGCGTCCTGGCGTAACCACCAGGCACACAACGGACGAGCTTGTTCCTGCAAGGCAAACAGCAAGTCATGCGCATCTTTTTCGTTGTTTACCGTCGGTTTGGCCGTTGAGGATGGCGTAGCAGCGGGTTGCACTTGCGCAACGGCGGCGTTCAACCCGGCGATAGGGGGATGGCCTTGCACAGCAAGCGCCAACCACTGCTCCAATTGTTTGCGAATCGGCAGCAACAGCGGCGCGTCGCCTCCCAAATGTGCAGTCCAGAGTTCATCAAGGCGCGTGAGGTGTTCAAGCATAGATTGGAACAAGGGTTGCGGGCCTTGAACCGAAAGGTCTTGGACAAGCAGTGTCTCAAGGCGCAGGACCAGCCAGCCGAACGCTGCGCTGCGGGTGCGCAGCTTTCCAGGGTATACCGCCGACCAATGGTGCTCACACAGATGGCGCAGCAACCCGAGGCCAGCCAGCAGTCCGGCAAAGGACTCGCGGTGGTAAAGCGCCCAGGTCAGCCAGACGGCCACGCGCAGATCCTTGGACTGCTCACGCAACAGGCATTCGCTGATTTCCAGGAGCTTTTGCCAGTCCGGCTGGCCGGCGCCATGCATGGACTGCAACTTTGCCAGTTCGGACTCCAGGGTTTCATATTCATTTGAATAGCGCATATCACTGCCGGCAAAGTTCGCTGGCAAACAGGGCTGCCGGGCAACCTCGAGGTAATAAGCGCAGAGTTTTTCTGAATGGACCATTTAGGAGCGCACTCGACTATCCAAGGCACGAGCGACAAACTAAGTGCATTTAACTTTCACACTAGATTGCCATCAACCTTCGCTTGAATCGCCGCGAAGTTCGTAAACCTTAGCCACGACAATAACATCCAGCAAGCAACAGACTCACACTTAAGACATTTCCTACACCACCCGTAAACCAAGGCATATGCAGGCTTTTGCGCAGCTACAGAGATATATTTCACCTAACCCCAGCGGAAAACCAACTACTGAGCGACGTTTCAACATGAGCAACTAAATGCGCACTTATGCGCAAACATTTTCCGCAAAACAGCCAAAAAAACCATAACACCCGTTTAAATCCAACGCCTATATCCACAGCATGCCAAGTCCGTATTGGTTCCCACACTTTCCGGCACGCTTCTTGTAATAGCCACATTCCCAACCGGTACGATTAACCGTTGGAACTACCTCATCAATCAGACAAGGAAACCCGTCATGCCAACACCCGCGTATCTTTCCGTCACTGGCTCCAAGCAAGGCTTGATTACGGCAGGCACATTTACCAAGGACTCGGTGGGCAATATTTACCAGGAAGGCCATGAAGACCAGATTCTGGTCCAGGCCTTCTCCCATCAGGTGATTGTTCCACGCGACCCGCAGTCCGGCCAGCCGACGGGCCAGAGGGTCCATAAGCCGCTGATGATCAGCAAGGTCTTCGATAAGTCATCGCCATTGCTGTTCAGCGCCTTGACCAGCGGTGAAGACGTCACCTGCCGACTCGAGTGGTTCCGTACGTCGCCAGCCGGCACCCAAGAGCACTACTTCACGATTGAACTGGAGAGGGCGAAGATCGTGGACATACAGTCACGCATGCCCCACTGCCAGGATCCGGACAATGCCCATTTCACTCACCTGGAGGACGTGCACTTCACCTATGGCAAGATCGTGTGGACCCACGAAGTGTCCGGCACATCCGGGTCCGATGACTGGCGCAGCCCGGTAGCGGGTTAGGTCGGACCTGAGCAGGAACAGGTGCCAGGGACGGCACCGTTTCTGCCAGGCAACTACACCATCGCCAAGGGATGCTTGCGCTTGGGTGCGCCGAACACCCGATCGATGGCATCCAGGTCGTGCTCATCGAGCACCATCTTGGCGGCGGCCGCATTGAGCCGTACATGCTCCGGGGTGACCGCCTTGGGGATGGCGATCACACCGTCCTGGCGCAGCACCCAGGCCAGGGCAACCTGGGCGGGCGTGACCTCGTGGCGGCGGGCGATCTGCTTGAGGGTCTGACTGGACAGCAACGCCCCACCCTGGGCAATCGGGCAGTACGCCATCAGCGGCAAATGGTGTTGTTGCCACCAGGGCAACAGGTCGAATTCGATCCCGCGTTCTTCGATGTTGTACAGCACCTGGTTAGTCGCGCAGGCCGGGGATGCGAGTTCCTGCAGGTCGGCCACATCGAAATTCGAGACGCCCCAGCGGCCGATCTTGCCAGCCTCACGCAGGCGCTCGAACGCTTCGACGGTTTCTTCAAGGGGGTACTGGCCACGCCAATGCAGCAGATACAGATCAATGTAGTCCGTGCCCAGGCGCCGGAGGCTGGCTTCACACGCACGGGGCACGCCCTTTTGGCTGGCGTTGTGCGGGTAGACCTTGCTCACCAGGAACACCTGGTCGCGCCTGCCGCTGATGGCTTCGCCGACGACTTCCTCGGCGCCACCCTCGCCATACATCTCGGCGGTGTCGATGAGGGTCATGCCCTCGTCGATCCCCAGTTGCAATGCCGCGACTTCGGCGCGACGCCGGTCCGGGTCTTCGCCCATGCGCCAGGTGCCCTGGCCGATGACAGGGACGGGAACGCCTGCCAGATCAATGGTGCGCATGACAACCTCCTGATGAATTCGCGGATTAACAGTGTGGCATTGACCGGACAAAAGGGTTCAATCGAA
Source organism: Pseudomonas sp. CFBP13509 (assembly GCF_005233485.1). Lineage (NCBI taxonomy): Bacteria > Pseudomonadati > Pseudomonadota > Gammaproteobacteria > Pseudomonadales > Pseudomonadaceae > Pseudomonas > Pseudomonas sp. CFBP13509. The sequence continues at coordinate 59,693 of NZ_QGAA01000011.1, read as the reverse complement.
GTATGGTTGCCCTTTGCCAAGTCGCCAGGAAGGACCTGCAATGCTGTTTGTCGTGATGCTCGGGGGCAAGCACCCACGAGCAAGAATTGAAGTGCACGATGTGGTGTTCGCCGTCGCAGACACCCTGGAAGGCACCTACCCGCAATTGCGTGAAGCTTGGTTCGGCAGCCCCAAGGGTGTGCATATCGATTCGTGGATGGCGGTGGATGGTGTCGACGGCTGGAAGGTCGAACTCAGCCACCTGGCCCCCGCTGCCGACGCCCATCACCTGTACTTCATCAACCTTGGCGGTTATGAAGCCAACAGCTTTGGCGAAGCCCACCACTACCTGCTGGTGGTCGCCCGCAACAAACGGGAGGCGACCAGCAAGGGCAAGCAACAAATGCTGCGCCACTGGTCCCAGGCCCACACCGACGGCGTGATGGATATCGACGACTGCCTGCCCATCGACCTGGTGGACGGCCGCTACCTGCACCTGATGCAAGGCGCCCATCGGCCGATCATTCAGCAGAATGACTATATCGTCTTGAATTGATGGGGGCTTATTCGACCTGACATCAGATGACTCCGGCAACGTCAGACGTAACACTGCTTTTGCTGTGGCTGTGGCTTTTGCTCTTGATCTCAGGCGCCCCGTCAACCACGCTGGCCGAACGCAGGCTTGAATCCGTGGGTAACCCGGCAGGACGCCGGGTTAGCCGTCCTGGGCCAAGGATGGCCCATGACGGCGGCCCACGGATTCAAGCCTGCGTTCGGGCACACCGAGCCTAGGCGAGGTGCCGAGTGTTGGGGCAAGAGCCTTTTTGGTTACTTTTGGGGCTCTTTTCCAAAAGTGACCCGCCGTAAGGGCGGAACCCTAGGTCGCCGTTACCGCAGCAACGGATATGTACTCGGTCTGATCCAACATCCTGGTCGGCTGTCAGGCCGCCATCGGGAGCAAGTCGAATCGTCGCACCGCCCCTCCCACATGTGATCTCTATACATCAGGTAGATATCAGTCTGCTCTAGATCTCACGCCAATACCCAAGCTTAACGCCCCAACCTGAACCCCAGCGGAACTTTGCCAGGAAATAACCGCCTGAATCCGGTACGCTCACCGTTTTTACTCAAGGAGTTAATCCCCATGGCCAAAGCCACCGCCCGTCACATCCTCGTTGCCACCGAAGACAAGTGCAACGAACTCAAGGCCCAAATCGAAGGCGGCGCCGATTTCGCAGAAATCGCCAAAGCCAACTCCAGCTGCCCATCCAGCCGCCAGGGCGGTGACTTGGGTTCGTTCGGTCCAGGCCAGATGGTCAAGGAATTCGACACCGTCGTCTTCAGCGCCCCGGTCAACACCGTGCAAGGCCCGGTAAAAACCCAGTTCGGCTACCACCTGCTGGAAGTCACCAGCCGCCAGGACTGATCCCGTCCGCGCTGCTGCTTGAAACAACGGCCCGCCTCTTGGTGGGCCGTTGTGCATGTGACGACTGGCGACGCTGATGCCGTTAGCGTACAAATCCTTATTCTTCTCCACCCGGCGTTCAAGGCTGACAATGCGATTGGCTTTTTCCAGACTGTTCAGTACCTCCTTGGCCCTGCTGCTGGCCAGCAGCGCCGTGATCGCGGCGCCCCAACCGTCCATGACCGTGTACGGCGAACCGGCCAAGTATCCAGCCGGTTTCAGCCATTTCGACTACGCCAACCCCAACGCCCCCAAGGGCGGCAGCCTGCGGCGCTCGGCGCTGGAGATCGGGCGTTTCGACCATGTGCTGCCGTATATCGACAAAGGCATCGGCGTCTCCCAGGTCGACGGCTGGTTGTATGCGCCCCTGGCCCTGCGTTCCCTGGACGAGCCCTACACGGTGTATGGCCTGGTGGCCGAGAAGATGGAACGCGCGGAGGACGGCCTGTCCCTGCGTTTCTTCCTCAACCCCAAGGCGCGCTTTGCCGATGGCAAGCCGATCACCGCCGAAGACGTGCGCTACAGCTTCAACCTGCTGATGACCCAAGGCAGCCTGCGCTTTCGCACGCTGTTCGCCGACGTCAAGCACGTCGAAGTCGAAGGCCAGCGCCAGGTACGTTTTGATTTTTCCAGCAATGAAAACCGCACCCTGCCCCTGGATATCGCCACCCTGCCGGTGTTTCCCGAGCACTGGTGGAAAACTCGCGACTTCGCCAACGGCGGTGGCTACGAAGCCCCCCTGGGCAGCGGCCCGTACAAGGTCGGCAAGATTGACTCGGGCAGCACTATCACCTTTACCCGCGACCCCGACTGGTGGGGCAAGGACCTGCCCGTCAGCCGCGGCCTGTACAACTTCGATCACCTGAGCCTGGAGTACTTCGGTGACACCGAAGTGGCCCGCCAGGTACTGCGCGGTGGCGCCTACGACTTCAACCGTGAGTTTTCCGCCACCGGCTATTCCATCGGCTACAACGGCCCGGCCCTGGACGATGGCCGCCTGCAACGTGCGCACCTGGCCAAGGACATGCCGCAACCGGCCCAGGGTTATGTGTTCAACGTGCAAAAACCGATGTTCAAGGACCGTCGCGTGCGCCAGGCCCTGGCGATGCTGTGGGACTTCGAATGGGCCAACCGGCAGATGATGCGCAACCTGTACATCCGCCAGCAAAGCTACTTCTCCAATAGCCCGTTGGCCGCCACCCAACTGCCCACCCCGGAAGAACTGGCGATTCTCGAACCCTTGCGCGGGCAGATTCCCGACGAGGTATTCACCCAGGTGTTCAAGGCCCCGGTCACCGATGGCAGCGGCATGATCCGCGACAAACAGTTGCAAGCCCTGGCCCTGCTGGAAGAAGCCGGCTGGAAGCCAGACGGCGACAAACTGGTCAATGCCGAGGGCGAGCCGCTGGAGTTCACCTTCCTCAATGCCCAGAACGGCCTGGAACGCCTGTTGTTGCCGTACAAACGCAACCTCGCACAGATCGGCATTACCTTGAACATCCGCCGCATCGACTCTTCGCAATACGTGAACCGCCTGATGGCCCGCGACTACGACATGATCGTCACCGGCTTCCCGGTGACCACCTCGCCCGGCATGGAGCTGTACAACTACTTCGGCTCGACCGCCGCATTCGATCCGGGCGCCAACAACTACATGGTGCTCAAGGACCCGGCCGTCGACAGCCTGATCAAGGGCCTGGTCAAGGCCGACACCCAGGCGCAGATGCTCACCTATGCCCATGCCCTGGATCGGGTGCTGCAATGGAATTACCTGTGGATCCCCAATTACTACCCGCCCGGCACCTCCGCTGCGTGGTGGAACCGCTTCGGCCGTCCGGCCATCGAGGCCAGGAATGATGAGGCCCTGGAAACCTGGTGGGAAATCAGCCCTACCCCGCTGACCAATGAACAAATGAATGCCGAGTTGAAAAAACGCGCGGGAGCTCGCTGATGTTTGCCTATATCGTGCGGCGCCTGCTGCTGATCATCCCGACGCTGGTGATCATCCTGCTGGTCAACTTCGTGATCGTCCAGGCCGCCCCCGGCGGGCCGGTGGAACAAGCCATCGCCCACTTGCAGGGCATCGGCGGCGGCGCGGTCGGCGGCTCATCCGGCGACGCTGTCAGCAGCGGCTCCCGTGCCAGCCGCGGGCTGGACCCGAAACTGATCAAGGACATCGAAAAACAATACGGCTTCGACAAGCCCGCGCCGGAACGCCTGTGGCTGATGCTCAAGAGCTACGCCCAGCTGGATTTCGGCAACAGCTTCTTTCGCGGCGCCACCGTGATCGACCTGATCCTGGAAAAAATGCCGGTGACCATTTCCCTCGGCCTGTGGGCCACGCTGATCACTTACCTGGTGTCGATCCCCCTGGGCATTCGCAAGGCGGTGCGCCATGGCAGCAGCTTTGATGTGTGGAGCAGCACCGCCATTGTGATTGGCTACGCGATGCCGGCGTTCCTGTTCGCGATGTTCCTGATCGTGATGTTCGCCGGAGGCACGTCATTGAACTGGTTCCCGGTGCGCGGGCTGGTCTCGGAAAACTTCGCCGAGCTGAGCACCGTGGGCAAGATCGCCGACTACTTCTGGCACCTGGTGCTGCCGGTCAGCGCGCTGGTAATCGGCGGTTTCGCCACCCTGACCATCCTGACCAAAAACTCGTTCCTCAATGAAATCACGCGCCACTACGTAGTGACCGCCCGCGCCAAGGGCCTGAGCGAACGCCGGGTGCTGTACGGCCATGTGTTTCGCAACGCCATGCTGCTGGTGATCTCGGGGATTCCCCAGGCGTTCATCAGTGTGTTCTTTGCCGGTTCGCTGTTGATCGAGGTGATCTTTTCCCTCGATGGCCTCGGCCGCATGAGCTACGAAGCGGCCGTGTCCCGGGACTACCCGGTGGTGTTTGGCTCGCTGTTTATCTTCACCTTGTTTGGCCTGCTGATAAAACTGATCGGCGACCTCTGCTACACCCTGGTGGACCCGCGTATCGACTTCGCCGCGAGGAACGCCTGATGCTTAACCTGTCTCCCGTGGCCCGTCGGCGTTTCGAACGCTTCAAGAAAAACCGTCGCGGCTGGTGGTCGCTGTGGCTGTTTATCGGGCTGTTTATCCTGACCCTGGGCGGCGAGTTGATCGCCAACGACAAGCCTCTGGTGCTCAGCTACAAGAACGAGCTGTATTTCCCGGCATTCAAGCGCTACACCGAGCAGCAGTTCGGCGGGCAACTGCCGTTCCAGGCCGATTACCGCAGTGACTACGTGCAAAAGCTGATCAAGCAGGACGGCGGTTGGATGCTGTTCCCGCCAATCCCGTTCAGCGACGACACCCCCAACTACGAACTGACCCGCCCGGCCCCCAGCCCGCCCTCGACGGTGAACTGGCTGGGTACCGATGACCAGTCGCGGGATGTGCTGGCACGGGTGATCTTCGGCGCGCGGGTGTCAATCCTGTTTGCCCTGGCACTCACCGCGATCAGCGCCACCATCGGCATCGCCGCCGGGGCCTTGCAGGGCTATTACGGCGGCTGGGTGGATCTGCTCGGCCAACGCATCCTTGAAGTGTGGTCCGGGCTGCCGGTGCTGTACCTGCTGATCATCCTGTCGGGGTTTGTCGAGCCGAACTTCTGGTGGTTGCTGGGGATCATGGCGCTGTTTTCCTGGCTGGCCCTGGTGGATGTGGTGCGCGCCGAGTTCCTGCGCGGGCGCAACCTGGAGTACGTCAAGGCCGCACGGGCCCTGGGCCTGGGCGACGGCAAGATCATTCGCCGGCACATCCTGCCCAACGCCATGACCGCCACCTTGAGCTACCTGCCGTTTATCCTCACCGGGGCGATTTCCACCCTGAGCGCCCTGGATTTCCTCGGTTTCGGCATGCCTGCGGGCAGTGCGTCACTGGGCGAGCTGATTGCCCAGGGCAAGCAGAACCTGCAAGCGCCGTGGCTGGGCCTGACGGCGTTTTTCACCTTGGCGCTGATCCTGTCGCTGCTGGTCTTTATCGGCGAGGCATTACGTGATGCCTTCGACCCACGCTCATGAGTGACTGCGTATGAACCTGATCGAAATCCGCGACCTCAGCGTCGCCTTCAGCGGCCAGACCGTGGTACGCAACCTGAGCCTGGACGTACGCCCCGGCGAGTGCCTGGCGCTGGTGGGTGAGTCCGGCTCCGGCAAGTCGGTGACCGCCCATTCGATTCTGCAACTGCTGCCCGAAGCCGGTACTGAAACCCGCGGCTCCGTGAAGTATCGCGGCCAGGAACTGATCGGCGCCTCGGCGTCGACCTTGCAGAAACTGCGCGGCAACCGCATTGCGATGATCTTCCAGGAGCCGATGACCTCCCTCAACCCACTGCACAGCATCGAAAAACAGATCGGCGAAACCTTGCTGCTGCACAAGGGCCTCGGCGGCAAGGCGGCTCAGGCGCGCATCCTCGAGTTGCTGCAGTTGGTGGGTATCCAGAAACCACAGGAACGCCTCAAGGCCTATCCCCACCAACTCTCCGGGGGCCAACGCCAACGGGTGATGATCGCCATGGCCCTGGCCTGTGAGCCGGAACTGCTGATCGCCGACGAGCCCACCACCGCCCTCGACGTGACCGTGCAGCGCAAGATCCTGCTGCTGCTCAAGTCCCTGCAACACCGCCTGGGCATGTCGCTGCTGCTGATCAGCCATGACCTCAACCTGGTGCGCAGCATTGCCCAGCGGGTGTGCGTGATGCGTGCCGGCGAGATTGTCGAGCAGGCCGACTGCGAGGCGTTGTTCACGGCCCCCCAACACCCCTACAGCCGCCTGCTGCTGGACGCCGAGCCGTCCGGCGATGTGCTGTGCAGCGAGCCACGGGAGACCGTGCTGGACGTACACGACCTGAGCGTGCAATTCCCCCTGGGCGGCGGCCTGTTCCGGCGCAAGACCTACCTGCGCGCGGTGGATGGCATCAGCCTCAGCGTGCAGCGCGGCAAGACCCTGGGGATTGTCGGCGAGTCCGGTTCGGGCAAGTCCACTCTCGGCCAGGCGATCCTGCGCCTGCTGGACTCCACCGGCAGCATCCGCTTCCAGGGCGAGTCTCTCGACCCGCTCAACCACAAGCAAATGCGCCCGTGGCGCAAACAGATGCAGGTGGTCTTCCAAGACCCCTACGGCAGCCTTAGCCCGCGCATGTCGGTGCAGCAGATCATCAGCGAAGGCCTGGAGGTGCATGCGCCGTGCAGCCTGGCCGACCGCGATGCGCAAGTGATCCAGGTGCTCAAGGACGTGGGCCTCGACCCCGCCAGCCGCCATCGCTTCCCCCATGAATTCTCCGGCGGCCAGCGCCAACGCATCGCCATCGCCCGCGCGCTGGTGCTCAAGCCGGCGCTGATGCTGCTGGATGAACCGACCTCGGCACTGGACCGTACGGTGCAGAAGCAGGTCGTAGCGTTGCTGCGTGAATTGCAGGAAAAGTACGGTCTGACCTACCTGTTTATCAGCCATGACCTCGCCGTGGTGCGCGCCATGGCCCATGACATGATCGTGATCAAGGACGGCAAGGTGGTGGAGCGCGGGCCGAGCCATGACGTTTTCGAAGCACCGCAGCACCCGTATACCAAAGAACTCCTGGCGGCGGCCGGCGGGCTGTCGTCATGAGTACCAGCCTGACGGACTACCAACAGGTTCGCGGCCTGGCGATCCAGTCGCTGTTCGAGATCATCGAGCAGTCCAGCGAAGGCACGGTGATTGTCGACCGCGACGCCAATATCGTCTGGATGAATGAGCGCTACGCCAAGCGCTTCGGCCTCAAGAGTGCCGATGAAGCCATCGGCCAGCCGTGCGAGCGGGTGATTTCCAACAGCCTGTTGCGCCAGGTGGTGCGCACCGACCGGCCGATTCTGCTGGACATCCAGGACACCCCCAAAGGCCCTTTGGTGGTGATGCGCCTGCCGATCCACAACGACGCCGGTGCAGTGATCGGTGCGATTGGCTTTGCCTTGTTCGATGAGCTGCGCAACCTGTCGCCGCTGATCGAACGCTACCTGAGCATGCAGCAGGAACTGGCCTCCACCCGCTCGTTGCTGCGCTCACGCCAGAGCAAGTACAACTTCGCGCACTTTATCGGCACCAGCGCCGCCAGCCTGGAAGTCAAACGCCGTGCACGACGCAGCGCAAGCGCCGAATCGCCGGTGCTGCTGCTGGGCGAGACCGGTACCGGCAAGGAATTGCTCGCCCAGGCGATCCACGGTGCCTCACCGCGTGCGCACAAGGCGTTTGTCAGCATCAACAGCGCGGCGATTCCCCATGACCTGCTGGAAGCCGAGTTCTTCGGCACCGCGCCGGGCGCCTTTACCGGTGCCGATCGCAAGGGCCGTCCAGGCAAGTTCCAGATTGCCCAGGGCGGCACGCTGTTCCTCGATGAAATCGGCGATATGCCGCTGCCGCTGCAAAGCAAGCTGCTGCGGGTGTTGCAGGAAAAGGAATTCGAACCGGTGGGTTCCAACGAAATGCTGCACAGCGATGTACGGGTGATCGCGGCCACCTCCATGGACCTGGAAGCGGCGATCAAGCGCGGTGAGTTCCGCGCGGACCTGTATTACCGCCTGAACGTATTGCCGATCCAGGTGCCGCCGCTGCGTGAACGGCTGGAGGACATTCCGGCGCTGAGCGAAGCGATCCTTGAGGAACTGCGCAGCCAGCATGAACTGGACCGCGAGGCCCTGGCGCTGTTGGCGCAGCATGCGTGGCCGGGGAACATCCGCGAACTGCGCAACGTGCTGGAGCGCGCGGCGTTGCTGAGCGATGACCTGGTGCTGAACGCTAGGGACATTCGCGCGGCGATTGGCACGTTCAGCCCGGTGACGCGCGGCGCAGTGGACACGGTTGAGGGTGAGACGTTTGCGGCGGCGCGGGAGCGGCTTGATCGGCAGGTGATTGCGGCGGCACTCCAGGCGTGTGACGGGAATGTGGTGGAGGCGGCCAGGCGATTGGGGCTGGGGCGGTCGACGTTGTACAAGAAGATGGTGGCACTTGGAATCGCCTGATCTCCAAACAGAGACAAAATTCTCCATAGAAAGACACTCCCTGTGGGAGGGGGCTTGCTTCCGATAGCATCAGGCCAGTCAACACATTTACTGGCTGATACACCGCTATCGGGGCAAGCCCCCTCCCACATTTTGTCTTCATTTGTCTCAAAATCGAGACAGCAGTCAAAAACACTCGAATGAATTTAAAAAATATCCATATATTTCAATAGCTTGAAAATATGGCACACATCTCGCTATAGCCCTCCCCACTGCTTCACCCACAACAATAACAATCCGATGGAGACACACCATGAGTGTGATCATTGCCCTGGCAGCGCTCGCGTTGCTGATGCTGGCTGCCTACCGTGGCTATAGCGTTATCCTGTTTGCCCCCATCGCCGCCCTCGGCGCCGTGCTACTCACCGACCCGTCCGCCGTCGCCCCTGCCTTTACCGGGGTGTTCATGGAGAAAATGGTCGGCTTTATCAAACTGTATTTCCCGGTATTCCTGCTCGGTGCGGTGTTCGGCAAGCTGATCGAGCTGTCGGGTTTCTCGCGCTCTATCGTGGCGGCGGCGATCCGTTTGCTCGGCACGCGCCAGGCGATGCTGGTGATCGTGCTGGTCTGCGCCCTGCTCACCTATGGTGGCGTGTCGCTGTTTGTGGTGGTGTTTGCGGTGTACCCGTTTGCGGCGGAGATGTTCCGCCAGAGCAATATCCCCAAGCGCCTGATCCCAGCGACCATCGCCCTCGGTGCGTTCTCGTTCACCATGGACGCCCTGCCCGGCACGCCGCAGATCCAGAACATCATCCCCAGCACCTTCTTCAACACCACCGCCTGGGCGGCGCCGTGGCTGGGGTTGATCGGCACGATTTTCGTGTTCTGCGCCGGCATGCTCTACCTGGCGCGCCAGCGCAACAAGGCCCAGCGCGCGGGTGAAGGCTACGGCACCGAGCTGCGCAACGAGCCTGAGACCGCCGAGAACATTGCCCTGCCCAACCCGTGGATCGCGCTGTCGCCGCTGATCCTGGTGGGCGTGATGAACCTGCTGTTCACCCACTGGATCCCACAGTGGTACGGCAAGACCCACAGCCTCAGCCTGCCGGGCATGAGCGCACCGGTGACCACTGAAATCGCCAAGCTCACCGCGATCTGGGCGGTGCAGGCGGCGTTGCTGGTGGGCATCATCATGGTGCTGGTATTCGGCTGGTCGGCGATCAAAAGTAAGCTCGCCGACGGCAGCAAAAGCGCGGTCAGCGGCGCATTGCTGGCGGCGATGAACACCGCTTCCGAATATGGCTTCGGCGCGGTGATCGCTTCGCTGCCGGGCTTCCTGGTGCTGGCGGACTGGCTCAAGGGCATCCCCAACCCGCTGGTCAACGAAGCGATTACCGTGACCCTGCTGGCCGGTATCACCGGCTCTGCGTCCGGCGGCATGAGCATCGCCCTGGCGGCCATGTCCGAGAGCTTTATTGCGGCGGCCCATGCGGCCAATATTCCTCTTGAAGTGCTGCACCGGGTCGCGGCCATGGCCAGCGGCGGCATGGACACCCTGCCCCACAACGGCGCGGTGATCACCCTGCTGGCTGTGACCGGCCTGACCCACCGCGAAGCCTACAAGGACATTTTCGGCATCACGATCATCAAGACCCTCGCGGTGTTCGTGGTGATCGGTACTTTCTACGCCACCGGCATTGTGTGAGGTTTTCATGACGAGATTGAACGGCAAGACCGCCCTGGTTACCGGCTCCACCAGCGGCATCGGCCTGGGTATCGCCCTGAGCCTGGCCAAGGCCGGCGCCAACCTGATCCTCAACGGCTTCGGCGACGCCAGCGCGGTGGTCGCCCAGGTGCAGGCGTTTGGCGGCAAGGTCGGCCATCACCCGGCGGACGTCAGCGACCCGGCGCAGATCGCCGACATGCTCGCCTACGCCGAGCGTGAGTTCGGCGGTGTCGACATCCTGGTCAACAACGCCGGCATCCAGCACGTGGCGGCGGTGGAGGACTTCCCGCTGGAGCGCTGGGACGCGATCATCGCGATCAACCTGTCCTCGGTGTTCCACAGCACACGCTTGAGCCTGCCGGGCATGAAGGCCAAGGGCTGGGGGCGTATCGTCAACATCGCCTCGGTGCACGGCCAGGTCGGCTCGGTGGGCAAGGCCGCGTATGTGGCGGCCAAGCACGGCGTGATCGGCTTGACCAAGGTGGTGGGCCTGGAGACCGCCACCAGCAACGTGACCTGCAACGCGATCTGCCCCGGCTGGGTGCTGACGCCGCTGGTGCAGAAGCAGATTGATGATCGCGTGGCCAATGGCGTCGATCCGCAGCAGGCGCAACATGATCTGCTGGCGGAGAAACAGCCGTCACTGGAGTTCGTGACGCCGTCGCAGCTGGGAGAGCTGGTGCTGTTCTTGTGCAGCGAGGCCGGGGCCCAGGTGCGGGGGGCGGCGTGGAACATTGATGGTGGCTGGCTGGCCCAATAAAACCAGACACTGGAGTTCTAAACTGTGGGGGGGCAACCCCCCCTCCCACAGTTGATCTATGTTGACGGGTAGATTTTTACAAGAACAAGAGACCGTGCTGATGTCCGAAATCCTCTGGCAACCTTCCCCCGAACGCATCCACACCACGCGAATGGACCAGTTCCGGCGCTTTATCAATGATCGCCACGGCGTGCAGCTCAGCGACTATCCGGCCCTGCACCAGTGGAGCATCGACCAGCGCCCGGACTTCTGGCAGGCGATCGTCACGTTCTTCGATGTGCAGTTTCGCAGCCCGCCCAGTGCAGTGCTGATCGAAAACGTCGAGATGCCCAGCGCCCAGTGGTTTCCCGGCGCGACCCTGAATTTTGCCGAACACCTGTTACGCCGCCGCGACGATCACCCGGCGGTGGTCGCGATCAGCGAAGACGGCCAGCGCGAACAACTGACCTACGCCGAACTGGCCGCCCACGTCGCCGGCCTGCAGGACAGCCTGCGGGCGGCCGGTGTCGGCCGCGGTGACCGGGTCGCCGCGTGCATGCCCAATACCTGGCAAACCCTGGTCGGCATGCTTGCCACCACCAGTCTCGGCGCGATCTGGTCATGCTCCTCGCCAGACTTCGGCACCCAAGGCGTCATCGACCGCTTCGGCCAGATCGAGCCCAAGGTGCTGATCACCTGCGCCGGGTACCGCTACGCCGGTAAAACCATCGACCAAAGCGCCAAGCTCAATGAAATCCTCGAACGCCTGCCGTCCCTGGAGCAATTGATCATCGTCCCGTATGCACGGCCCCAGGCCTGCGTCGAGGACTATCAGACCCAGGCCCGCGTCGCCCTCTGGAACGACTTCTACCAACCCGGCGGCGAGCCTGAATTCGTCGCGGTGCCGTTCGACCATCCGCTGTATATCCTCTATTCCAGCGGCACCACCGGCGTGCCCAAATGCATCATCCACGGCACCGGCGGCGTGCTGCTCACCCACCTCAAGGAACACGGCCTGCACGCGGACATATCCAGCGAGGACTGCCTGTTCTACTACACCACCTGCGGCTGGATGATGTGGAACTGGCTGGTCTCGGTGCTGGCCATCGGGGCCACGGCGGTGCTGTATGACGGCTCGCCGTTTCACCCCGGCCCGGAACGCTTGATCGACCTGATCGACGCGGAAAAGATCAGCGTGTTCGGCACCAGCCCCAAGTTCCTTGCCACCCTGGAAAAGGCCGGGCTGCAACCGCGCCTGAGCCACGACCTGGGCAGCCTCAAGGGCCTGATTTCGACCGGCTCGCCCTTGTCGCCCCAGAGCTACGACTACGTGTACCGCGAGATCAAGGCCGAGCTGTGCCTGTCATCGATGTCCGGTGGCACCGATATCGTCTCCTGCTTTGTGATCGGCAATCCGGTGCTGCCGGTGCGGCGCGGGGAAATGCAATGCAAGAGCCTGGCGATGGCCATCGAGGTGTGGGACGACCAGGGCCGGCCGTTGGTCGGGGGAAAAGGCGAGCTGGTGTGCACCCGGCACTTCCCGGCGATGCCCATCGGCTTGTGGAACGACCCGGACCGGCAGAAGCTGCGCGCCTCGTATTTCAGCCAGTTTCCCGGGGTGTGGGCCCAGGGCGACTACGCCGAGCAACGCCCCAACGGCAGCCTGCTGATTCACGGCCGCTCCGACGCAGTCCTCAACCCCGGCGGCGTGCGCATCGGCACTGCGGAGATTTATCGACAGGTGGAAAAAGTCCCGCAGGTGCTGGAAAGCCTGGCCATCGGCCAACGCTGGCAGGACGATGTGCGGGTCGTGCTGTTTGTGCGCCTGGATGACGGGATCGAACTGGATGAGGACCTGGAGCAACAGATCCGCCAGGTGATCCGCGCCAACACCACGCCGCGCCATGTGCCGGCGAAGATCCTCGCCGTCAGCGATATCCCGCGCACCATCAGCGGCAAGATCGTCGAACTGGCGGTGCGTAACGTGGTGCACGGCGAGCCGGTGAAGAATACCGACGCACTGGCCAACCCGCAGGCCCTGGAGCAATTTCGCGACCTCCCCGAACTGGCGGAAAGATGAAAGGTTTCAGCCCTGCCGCACTCATTTGAAGACAAACCCTCAATGCATGCTATTTTTCGAGGGTAGTCACCCATCGGTGTCCCACGGGATAATGGGTGTTGTCATTTTTCAAAGCGTTACGCTCAGGGCTTTTTATGAAGGGAACAACCACCGGCAGCGAAGCCGCTGCATTGATTGCGCGGCTGGACTGGGCGCACAGCCCCCTCGGTGAGGCCAATGATTGGCCGCAAAGCCTGCGCACAGCCGTGGACATCGTCATCCACTCACCGATGCCGATGCTCCTGCTGTGGGGCAGCGAACTCACCCAACTCTACAACGACGGCTTCGCCTTGCTGGCGGGCAATAAACACCCGGACGCCATGGGCCAGCCGGCGCACCAGACCTGGCCGGAACTCGAAAGCTTCACTGCGCCGATCTACGACGCCGTGCTGAGCGGCCAGGTGCGCACCTTCAGCGAGCAGCGTTTTGTCCTGCAACGCAACAATCGCGATACCGAAATCTGGCTGGACCTGACCTACAGCCCGATCCGCGATGAAAGCGCCAATGTGGCCGGCATCCTGGTCACGGCCATCGAAACCAACGAACGGCGCAAGGCCCAACACAACACCGAACAACGCCTGCAACTGGCCCTGGCCGCCACCGATGCGGTGGGCACCTGGGACTGGGACATTGGTGAAGACCACTTTATCGCCGATGCGCACTTCGCCTACCTGCACGGGGTTGATCCAAGCGACGCCAGCCGGTTGCCGATCAGCGACTACCTGCAAGGCGTACATCCCGAAGATCGCGGCATGGTGGCGCGCAGCATCAAGCACTGCATCACCTACGGCACTGAATACGCCGAGGAATATCGCCTGCAACAAGCCGACGGCCAGGTGCGCTGGGTGTTCGCCCGGGGGCGTTGCTACAAGGATCATCAAGGCCGCCCCGCGCGCTTCCTCGGCGCGGCACTGGACCTCACCGAGCGCAAAAACACCGAGCAGGCCCTGCGCCAGAGCCAGACCGAACTGCAGTTGATCATCAACGCCATGCCGGTGCTGATCGGCTACGTCGACCACGAGCAGCGCTTTCGCCTGAACAACAGTGCCTACCTCGACTGGTACGGCATGACGCCCCAGGAGCTGTACGGCAAGACCATCCGCGAGGTGCTCGGCGACGATGTGTACGCCGGGCGCGAGGACAAGATCACCGCTGCGCTCAGGGGCAAGGCCTGCAGTTTCATGACCGTCACCCCCCATCGCGATGGCCGCCCGCGCCATGCGTTGATGAAATACCTACCGCGCTTCAGCAATGACGGCTCGGTGAACGGTTTCTACATCTTTGTCATCGATGAAACCGAACGCAAACTCACCGAAGAAGCCCTGCGCCACCTCAACGAGAACCTCGAGGAGCGCGTGGCCCAGCGCACCCAGGCGCTGGCCGAAGCCAACGAACGCCTGCAAAACGAGATGTTCGAGCGCGAGCGCGCCGAAGATGCTCTGCGCCATGCGCAGAAGATGGAAGCGGTGGGCCAGCTCACCGGCGGTATCGCCCACGACTTCAATAATATGCTCACCGGCATCATCGGCAGCCTGGATCTGATGCAGCGCTACATCGCCGCCGGGCGCAGCGACGAGATCGGCCGCTTTACCGACGCCGCCGTGTCCTCGGCCCATCGCGCGGCCGCCCTCACCCACCGTCTGCTGGCGTTTTCGCGGCGCCAGTCGCTGGACCTTCGCCCGCTGGATCCGAACCAGTTGGTAGCGTCCCTGGAGGAGCTGTTCCAGCGTACCAAGGGCGCGCATATCACGCTCAAGGTGCAACTGGGCCGCGACATCTGGCCGGTCAACACCGACGCCAGCCAACTGGAAAACGCCCTGCTCAACCTGGTGATCAACGCACGCGACGCCATGCCCGATGGCGGCGAACTGCTGATCGAAACCGCTAACAGTTACCTGGACGGCACCGATATCACCACCCTCGAACCGGTCAGGGCCGGCGACTACGTGATGCTCGGCGTGTGTGACAACGGCAGCGGCATGGCACCGAAGATTCTCGCCAAGGCGTTCGACCCGTTCTTCACCACCAAACCCATCGGCCAGGGCACCGGCCTGGGGCTGTCGATGATCTATGGGTTTGCCCAGCAGTCCGGTGGCCACGTGACCATCCAGAGCGAACCGGGCCAGGGTACCTGCGTGCGCCTGTACCTGCCGCGCCTGCACGGCACCTCCCTGGAAAGCAGCCAGCCCGCCCATCTGGGCGAAGTCCCGCTGGCCCTTGCCGGCGAAGCGGTGGTGGTGGTCGAGGATGACCCGGCGGTGCGCATGCTGGTGGTCAATGTGCTCGACGAGTTGGGTTATACCGCACACCAGGCGGGGGATGCGCGTGCAGCGCTGCCGTTGCTGGAGTCGGACTTGCGCGTGGACCTGCTGGTGACAGACGTCGGCCTGCCCGGCATGAACGGCCGCCAACTGGCGGAGATCGCTCGCCAGCATCGGCCGGGGCTCAAGGTGCTGTTCATGACCGGCTACGCGGAGAAAGCCGCCGAACGCCAGGGCTTCCTGGAGGACGGCATGGACATGGTCGCCAAGCCGTTTTCCATCGACCTGCTGGCGACCAAAATCCGCAGCATGATCAGCGTCGATGATTCAGTTCAGGCATAATCGCGCGCCGTCGCACACCTGGTAGAGACCGATGAAAGCCCAAGCCCGCCATATCCTGGTGAAAACCAGCGAAGAAGCCGAACAACTCAAGCAGCGCATTGCCAAGGGCGAAGCCTTTGATGTGCTGGCCAAGAAGTACTCCACGTGCCCGTCCGGCAAGCGCGGCGGCGACTTGGGTGAAGTGCGGCCGGGGCAAATGGTCGGGGTGATCGATGCGGTGATCTTCAAGAAACCGGTTAAGGTGGTGCACGGGCCGATCAAGAGCAAGTTCGGGTATCACCTGGTGCAGGTGTTTTACCGGGATTGAGGCTTTGGCTTAAGACCGCTATCGGGAGCAAGCCCCCTCCCACAGGGGGCTTGCTCCCGATCCGCCGCAGGCGGCCATTCACCTACTCCCTGGGGATCAGCGCCCCCGGCACCTGGATAACCCGGCTCGCCAATCGATGCCCGGCCAAAGCAGCCTCCTGGGGCGAACCACCCTTGAGCCGACTGGCCAGGTACGCCGCACTGAACGAATCCCCCGCCGCCGTGGTGTCCACCACCTTCTCCACCTTCAGCGCCGGCACGGCAAGGCGCTCGCCGTCGCAACGGATCAAACACGCATCCGCACCGCGCTTGAGCACCACTTCCGCAATCGCCGGGTACGCCGCGAATACCTGTTCGCTGTCGGCATAACCAAACAACGCGCGTTCGTCATCCTCGGTCAGCAAGGCGATATCCACCTCGGCCAGTACGCTGCGATAAGCCTCGCGGGCAACGTCCACCGTGGCCCAGAGCCGTGGCCGGTAGTTGTTGTCAAACACCACTGCGCCGCCACGTCGGCGGGTTTCGATCAGCACTTCGAGCAAGCGCTGGCGCCCGACTTCACCCAGCACCGCCAGGGTAATGCCGCTGAAATACACCACGTTGTAGTCCGGCAATGCCGCCAGGATCGGCGCAGCCGCCGGCGTGGTAAAGCAGTCGCGCACGGCCGCTTCGTTGCGCCAGTAGAGGAATTTGCGCTCGCCGTTGGCATCGGTCTGGATGCAGTACAAGCCGGGCAAACGTCCGGGCAGGCGCTGGACCCGCTCCAGCCCCAGGCCTTCTTCGGCCCAGTGCGCACACATGGCGTCGCTGAAGCTGTCATCGCCCAAGGCGGTGACATAGTCTACCGTGCCGATATCCCCCAGCTCACGGCGCAGGTACACCGCCGCATTCAGGGTATCGCCGCCGAAGCTCTGTTGCAGGCTGCCATCGGCGCGGTGTTGCAATTCGATCATGCATTCGCCGATCAGGGCGATGCTGGGATGGGTGGTGGTCATGGCTTTACACTCAGAAACGGGTTTCCAGGGACTCGATCACCCGCAACTGCTCATCCACCAGGCAGCCGACCTGCCACTTGTCGAAGGTCAGGCAAGGGTGCGAGGTGCCGAAGGAAATGATGTCGCCGATGCGCAGCTCGACACCTGCCGCGACGGTCATGAAGGCGTGCTGGTCCATCACGGCGGTGACGGTGCAGGCGCTCACATCATCGCCTTCCGCCGGCAGGATCCCGGCGCGATAGCGTTTGAGCGGCACCGGCAAACCGGCGTCGTAGGCCACGTCGCGCTTGCCCAGGGCGATCACCGCAAACCCCGGCTCAGGCAACGATTGCACATGGGCCCAGACTTCCAGGGCCGGGCGCAGGCCTTCCTGGAGGTCGCCGCGGCGGTCGAGCACGCAGCACTGCGCCTCTTTGTAGATGCCATGGTCGTGGGCCACATAGCTGCCGGGGCGCAGCACGCTGAGGAAACGACCAGCTGCGTTTTGGGTTTCGAAGGACTCGGCGATCAGGTCGTACCAGGCCGACCCCGACGCCGTGATAATAGGCTTGGGCAGGTCGAAGGCCCCGTTGTCTTGCAGGTCCACGGCCAGGCGCACCAGGCTCGCGGCGAAGTCGCGGATGCCACTGATGGCGTGCTCGCCGTGGATCACACCTTCGTAGCCTTCGATACCGGTGAGGGCCAGGGCTGGTTGGGCCTTGATCGCCTTGGCCAGGTCGCGCACTTCCTGCTCGCTGCGGCAACCGCAACGGCCACCGACCACGCCGTATTCGATCATCACGTTGAGGCGCAGGCCACGGGCAGCGAAGAACAGGCCCAGGTCGGCGACGTTGTCCGGGTGGTCGACCATGCAGTGGAAGTCGAAATCCTTGTCGGCCAGCAGGTCGGCGATCAACGCCATGTTCGGTGCGCCCACCAACTGGTTGGCCATCAGCACCCGGCGCACGCCACCGGCATAGGCGGCGCGGGTCTGCACCGCGTTGGCCAGGGTGATGCCCCAGGCGCCCGCAGCAAGCTGGCGCTGGAACAACGCCGGCATCATGCTGGTCTTGCCGTGGGGCGCCAGTTCCGCGCCGCTGTTGCTGACGAAATCCTGCATCCAGCGAATGTTGTGCTCCAGGGCATCGCGGTGCAGCACCAGGGCGGGCAGGCCGACGTCGCGGACCAGGTGGGCACCGACGGCGGCGGCGCCCTTTTCAACGGCATTGATGGCTGACATGGAAAACTCCTATTCGTTGATGCGACGAGCCAGGTTGTTGGCGCTGTCGATCAACACCCGGCGATAGTCGTTGTAGTTTTTGCTCGCATCGGCCCGAGGGGCGACGATGCACAGCGTCGCAATGCTGATGCCCTGCGCGTCCCGGACCGGGGCGGCAAAGCAGTGGGTAAAGGTGTCGGCCACGCTGTCGAAGGAAAAGAACCCGTCGAGGGTGGCCTGGCGGATTTGCGCGAGAAAGGTCTCCAGCGGCAGGCGCTGGCCGTCCGGCAGGATAAAGTCGTCGTGGTCGATCAGGTCGATGATCTGCTGGTCGCTCAAGTGCCCCAGCAACAGGCGCCCGGAGGCGGTCCATGGGATCGGCGCGTCTTCACCGATGTCCGAGGAAATGCGGAAATGCCGCTCGCCTTCGCGCATCAGCGCCACCGTGTATTTGCGCCCGTTGAGCAGGCACATCTGCGCGGTTTCGTGGGTTTGGCTGACGATCTCCTGCAAGGCGTGGTCGGCCTCGCGGGTCAGGTCGAAATGGCGTAGATGCGCCTGGCCGAGGAAGTACAACTGACGGCCGAGGTAGACGTGACCGTCCTTGCCCACGGTTTCGAGGATGCGCCGCTCCAACAAGGAGGCGACCAATTCGTAGACCGTGGATTTGGGGCTGCCGATGCCGCTGGCAATATCATTCGGGCGCAGGGGCTGGCCGATTTCCTTGAGAAAATCGAGGATATCGAATGCACGGTCCAGGCCTTTGGCGCGGCGTTTGATGGTGTCTTCGGTCATGGCAATTTCGGTCCGGTCGAAATGGTAGGGCTGGCGCAGGTCCACTGTGGGAGGGGGCTTGCCCTAATGCCAGTCAGTTAAGCGTACATCGCCTCCTGTAGGAGCGAGCTTGCTCGCGAAAAACGTCAACGATAACGCGTGCTTCCTGAATGAACGCGGCGCCTGTGAGTTTTTCGCGAGCAAGCTCGCTCCTACAAAAAGCCTTAACTGACTGGCATTAGGGCTTGCCCCCGATGGCGGCGTGTCAATCAACACCTCTGTTACTGATACACCGCTATCGGGTTCAAGCCCCCTCCCACATTTGATCTCTGGTGGGCTTAAGAGTGAGGGCAATTTAGCCCTTTTTCTTGTAGGCCACGCAATCAATCTCGACCTTGCAGTCCACCATCATGTTGGCCTGCACACAGGCCCGCGCCGGGGCGTGTTCCGGGGTGAAGTATTCGCCGAAGACCTTGTTGAAACTCCAGAAGTCCCGCGGGTCTTCCAGCCACACGCCGACCCGCACCACGTCTTTCAACTCGTAGCCGGCTTCTTCGAGGATTGCCACCACATTGCGCAGGGTCTGCCGGGTTTGCTCGATGATCCCGCCGGTGATGATTTCGCCGTCCACCGCAGGCACTTGGCCCGAGACGTACAACCAACCGTCCGCTTCCACCGCGCGGGCGAAGGGACGCGGCTGGCCACCGCCGGCCGTACTGCCGGCTCCGTAACGAGTGATGCTCATAAAACGATGCTCCTGATTAAAAACGAATGTTCTTGAGAAATTCCGCCAGGCGCGGCGATTGCGGCCGCTCGAAGATGTCCTTCGACGAGCCCTGCTCTTCAATCCGGCCCTGGTTCATGAAGACGATCTTGTCCGAGACTTCATAGGCAAAGCGCATCTCGTGGGTGACCAGCAACATGGTCATGCCCTCTTCCGCCAGGCCCTTGATCACACTGAGCACCTCGCCCACCAATTCCGGGTCGAGGGCCGAAGTGACTTCGTCGAAGAGCATCAGGCTCGGGTTCATGGCAATGGCACGGGCTATCGCCACACGCTGTTGCTGGCCGCCGGACAGCTGGCCGGGGAAGTGATCGCGGCGCTGCAGAAGTCCTACACGGTCCAACCATTTTTCCGCGAGTGCCACCGCCTCGTCCTTAGGCATTTTCTTAACTTTCAACAGGCCGAGGGTGACGTTCTGCAACGCGCTCAGATGGGGAAACAGGTTGAACTGCTGGAACGCCATGCCGGTCATCGCCCGGTGCTGGGCGATCACGCGTTCGGGGTGACGCACGCGCTTGCCGCCGATATCGCTGTAGCCAATGGACTCGCCATCCAGGGTGATCTGCCCACCCTGGAACTCTTCCAGCAGGTTGACGCAACGCAGCAAGGTGGTCTTGCCCGAGCCGCTGGAGCCGATCAACGTCACCACGTTGCCGCGCGCCATGGACAGGTCGACGCCCTTGAGCACTTCGACCTCGCCGTATTGTTTACGCAGGCCGCGGATGTCCAGCAGCGGCTCGGTTATTTGAGGTTGGTTCATGGCAAGGCCACCCGTTTTTCAATGTAGCGCCCGAATAACTCGATGGCGTAGTTGATGACAAAGAACAGAAACCCGGCGAACAGGTAGAACTCCAGGGTCATGAAGGTACGTGCGATCACCTGCTGGGTACTCAGCAGCAATTCAGCCACGCCGATCACCGAGAGCAAGGTCGAGGCCTTGACGATTTCCGTCGAGGAGTTGACCCAGGTCGGCAGGATCTGTCGCAACGCCTGGGGCAGCAGCACGTAGGCCAGGGACTGCCGGAATGTCAGGCCAATCGCCTTGCCTGCTTCCAACTGCCCACGGGGAATGGCTTGCAGTGCACCGCGCACGATTTCCGACACGTGGGAGCCGCAAAACAGCGTGAGCCCGACGGCGCCGGCCTGGAACGCGGTGATTTTCCAGCCGAGCGCCGGCAGCATGTAGAAACACGCCAACACCAGCACAAACACCGGTGTGCCACGGATCAGGTCGACATACAGGCGAAACGGTGCGCGCATCCAGAATTTGCCGTAGGTCAGGATCAACCCGGCGACGATACCGATCAGCGTGCCAAAGACAATCGCCAGTGCCGACACCGCGACACTGGCCTGAAACCCCGCCCAGAGCGTATCCCGGGCGATCCACAACTCATGCAGCCAGCTGGGGGACTCGTACATGGACACCCTCCTTAACGACGGATCGCCAGACGCTGTTCCAGGTAACGGAGCAGCATGGCAATGAGGTAACAGGCCGCCACGTAGAGCGCGGTCGTGACCAGCCAGGTTTCAATCACCCGGTAGCTTTCGACGTTGATCTTGCGGGCGTAATAGGTCAGCTCGGGCACTGCGATGGCGGCGGCCAGGGAAGTGTCCTTGAACAGCGAAATGAAGTTGTTCGACAGCGCGGGCAGTACGTTGCGCAGCATCACTGGCACGGTGATATAGGCGCGGATCCGCCATTCGCCGAGGCCGATGGCCAGTCCGGCTTCACGCAAGCCCTTGGGAATATTCAACAGCCCGGCGCGGAACACTTCGGTCAGGTAGGCACCGGCGTACAGCGACAGGGTGATGATGAACGAGGGGATCTTGTCCAGGCGGATACCCAGGCTAGGCAAGGCGAAGTAGATCAACAGGATCAGCACCAGGATCGGCGTATTGCGGATCACCGTCACATACACCGAGGCCAGGATTCGCAACGCACGATGTCTGGACAGCATGGCAAACGCCATCAACAGGCCGATCACGCAGCCGATGGCGATCGACAGCAATGCCAGTTGCAGGCCCAGGCCGAGCCCCGCCAGCAAGGTGTCGAAATCGCGCCACACGGCGGCAAAGTTCAACTGATAGTTCATGGTCAGCAGTACCTGATGGGGGCGCCGTTGGCGGCGCCCCGGTTTTCACGAATCACTTGAACTCGACGGGGAAGCCGATGGCAGGTTCCGGCAGGTCCACACCGAACCACTGCTTGAACGACGCCTTGTAGGTGGGGAATTCCACACCGGTCATGGCTTCATGCAACGCGGTGTTGACGAAGCTCAGCCAGTCCTGGTCGCCACGCTTGACCGCACACGCGTAGGTCTGCGGGCTCCAGGCATAGGCCGGGCTGCGGTAGCGGCCAGGGTTCTGCACCATCAGGTACTTGACCGAGGACTGGTCGGTGGCGGCGGCATCGGCGCGACCGGAGTTCACCGCCTGGTACATCAGGTCGACGCTGTCGTATTGGTCGACCTTGGCCTTGGGCAGCGCCTGGTGCACCAGTTCTTCGGCATACACGTTCTGCAGCACCGCCACGGTGACGCCATCGCCGGCCGCCTGCAGGTCTTCGATTTCCTTGTACTTGCTGTTGTTCGGCAGCAGCAGGCCCACGCCTTCGCGGTAGTACGGCAGCGTGAACGCCACTTGCTGGGCACGGCTGGCGGTGACGGTGATGAACTGGCAGCTCATGTCGACCTTGTCGGTCAGCAGGTTGGGAATGCGTGCGTCGGACGACTGCACCACAAACTCGACCTTGCTCGGGTCGTTGAACAAGCCCTTGGCCACAATACGGCCGATGTCGATATCAAACCCCTGCAACTTGCCATCCGCTCCCTGGAAGTGCCACGGCGCATTGGTACTGCCTGTACCCACGATCAGGTGCCCACGCTTGAGCACATCATCGAGCTTGCTGTCCGCCGCCTGCACGATGCCTGCGAGGGAAGCCGATGCGGCGAAGAGAAAAACACACGCTTTGAACACGGAAGGTCGGTGATGCATGACAAGCACTCCAGGAGTTGTGTATTCCGCTATACCGGAACATAGTATGTAACAACGGAATAGACAGCAGAAAGTGTGCCACACGCCCTCAAAGAAAAACATGCCTGCAATAAAGGCTTTTTAAATCAGTTAGATAAATATTTCGGGGAGACAAGGCGCTACGCCAGCATCTGCAATCACTTTGCTACCCAGGGCCCCATATGGCGGTGACAGGTCCCTTTGGACGCACTGCGACAGCGTTACCGCGCACCGTTGCAGTGCGCGCGCAGCGTGGAAAAATCTCCACGCTGGACTAGCCTTGGCACATCCCTGCCGACAAGGACCCTGCCCTGATGAAGTCATGCCTTACCCTGGTGATGCTCACCTTGCTGGCAGCCGGCAACGCGTCGGCCAGCAACGACCGCCGCGACTGCAAGGAAGAACTGCGCAGGCTCAAGGAAGCCTTCGACACCAACTACACCAGCCAGAACCACCACGACTACCGCCGGGCCAAGGCCTCCCGGGACAATGAGGAATACCGCAAGTGCGCAAACCAGGCGCGCAAGGCCCGGGAACGGGTGGAGCGTGAGGCAGACCTGTGAAGGTTGACAGTAGACGGTGACGGTCCCCGGGCCTAGCGTTGGTAAAAAACCTGCACGGTCCAAAGGGAGATCATCATGGGGATTGCCACTGCAACCATTGCCACTACCGACGACTACCGGCGCGTGCTGAGCAGTTCGCGCCCGGTGTTCATGCTGTTCATCTCAGCTCACTGCCCGGCCTGCGGGGTAGCCGGGCCGCTGTTTGAGCAGATTGCCGCCCAGTACCGATCAGTAGTGAGCCTGGTGCTCGATTGCGCGAAAACGCCGAGGCACCCGCAGGTTACAGGCACCCCGACGCTGCTGGTCTTCCAGAACGGCACCTTGATGGAAACATTCAAGGGTTTCGGACCCGAGGAGCAGCAAGCGCAGTTTGTGGAGGACACCTTCAGGCGTTATGCACGCCGCAAGGCTGCAATAACACCTGCGTCACCCGCCGCTCCTCTACCGCCGCCACCGTCAGGCGCCAGCCCTCATGCTCCAGGCTATCGCCCACCACAGGCAGGCGGTCGAGCAGGCTCATCACCAGGCCGGCCAGGGTCTGGTAGTCCTCGGTCGCGACGGCCTTGAAGCCGGTACGCTGACGAATCTGGGTGAGGTTGAGGGCGCCATTGGCACGGAAGCCCGCGCCCTCCTCGACAATATCCGGCCCTTCGATCTCACTGGCGTCCGGCAACTCACCGGCAATGGATTCAAGAATGTCGGTCATGCTCAATACGCCCATGAAGTCACCGAATTCGTTGATCACGAAGGCGATATGGGTGGATTCCTGGCGCATCTGTTCCAGGGCGTTGAGGATCGAAAAGCTCTCCAGCAGGTTGATCGCCCGGCGTGCGAGGTGCTCCAGGTTCGGCTCGTTGCCGGCCAGGTACTCCTTGAGCAATTCCTTCTTATGCACAAAGCCCAACGGTTCATCCACCGCGCCATTGCGGATCAACGGCAGGCGCGAATAGGACGAATGCATCAGCTTCAGGCGAATCGTGTCGGGGTCGTCCGCCAGGTCGATAAAGTCGACGTTGGCCCGCGGCGTCATCAAGCTGCGAATCGGCCTCTCGGCCAGTTGCAGCACACCGCTGATCATCACCCGCTCGCGTCGGTCGAACAGCGGCCCCTGGGCGGCATCCGTCTCGCCCAACAGGTCAGCCACCTCTTCCCCCACCTCCTCCACCGCCAGGCTGCGACCGCCGAGCAAGCGCATCACCGCATGGGCCGTGCGCTCACGCACCGGCAACACGCCCTGGGCCGACTTCTTGCGACGCGCGCGGGCAATCTGGTTGAACACCTCGATCAGGATCGAGAAACCAATCGCCGCGTACAGGTAGCCCTTGGGAATATGGAAACCCAGGCCTTCAGCGGTCAGGGCAAAACCGATCATCATCAGGAAGCCCAGGCACAGCATGATCACCGTCGGGTGGGCGTTGACGAAGCGTGTAAGCGGCTTGCTCGCGACGATCATCAGGCCGATGGAAATGATCACGGCGATCATCATCACCGCCAGCTCATCCACCATGCCCACGGCCGTGATCACCGCATCCAGGGAGAACACCGCGTCGAGCACCACGATCTGCGCCACAATCGGCCAGAACATCGCGTATGCCACGTTGCCGGTGCGCTGGGCCACATGGCCTTCCAGGCGTTCATGCAGTTCCATGGTGGCCTTGAACAACAGGAACACACCGCCGAACAGCATGATCAGGTCACGGCCGGAGAAGCTCTTGTCGAACACCTCGAACAGCGGCTGGGTCAGGGTTACCAACCAGGAAATACTCGCCAGCAAGCCCAGGCGCATCAGCAACGCCAGGGACAAACCGATCAAGCGCGCTCGGTCGCGCTGCTCCGGCGGCAGCTTATCCGCCAGGATCGCAATAAACACCAGGTTGTCGATGCCCAGCACCAGTTCCAGCACAATCAAGGTCAACAGGCCGAGCCAGGCCGTTGGATCCGCTAACCATTCCATTTATACAAGTCTCTCTACAGGTTTCAGAATGCCGGGCACGGCAAGGCGCGGTCAGTGGACCGGGACACGGCTGGCAGTCGGGATACGGGGTGTTTCAGCGGGAACAGCGGCGGCGGATGTCTTGGGGAAAGACGACTGGGAGGCTCCGAGAGGATGTTCATGCAGGTCCTGAAATAACAAAAGGACTTGAATCCTACAGGCGAAATACAAATTTCCTGCAACGCAAAACTATTACAAAACCTGTCTTCGAACCCCACACAAAATCATGTGGGAGACGGCTTGCCCCCGACGAGCATGAGTATTTTCAGATCCTGCCAAATCTCTGTGGTGAGCGGGCTTGCCCCGCGCTGGGCTGCGAAGCAGCCCCAAAACCAGCCTCTACAGAGTGCCTGATACACCGCGTACTTCTTTACTGGGGCTGCTTCGCAGCCCGGCGCGGGCGGTGCGACGATTCGACAAGCCCGCTCACCACAACAGCCCTGTCTGCCGGGCGTCCGGCGTTGAGCCAACGTTGTGTAGATACCCATGCCCCGACGAGGGCGTGTCAGGTTTTACGGGTTGCATCGTCCAGCGCCAGGATGGTGTGGGCATTCGTCACCGTCGTCGCCAACGTATTGATCACCCCCGAACGCAACGCCCCCAGCGTTGCCGCCGCCTTGGTGTTCTCGCTGGCAATCGCCACCACGTCCGGGATGCGAAACAACTCCTGCACCGTCAACCCGATCACTCGCCCCTGGATCGCGTTGACCGCCGGCTGGCCATGGATGTCGATGAAGTCATAGCCCATCATGTCGCCCACGGTGCCGGACAAGCGTGCCTGGGCGATCTCCTGGGGCGAGAACCAGCCCATGCGCACCATATTGCTGTTTTCGCTCATGTCGCCGATGCCGATCAGCGCCATGTCAGCCCGCCGCGCACGGTCGAGGGTCGAGCGCACCGTGTCGTTGTTGATCAACACCCCGCGCAACTCCGGGTTGGCCACCAGGGCCGGGGCGTACAGGCTTTCACTCTCGCCGCCAAAGCGCAGGGCCAGGCGCCGGCAGATGTGATCGGGGTTCATGTATTCGCCGGCCTTGAGCGAACCGCCAATGGCGCAGACAAATGTGCAGTTGCGCGTCACCGGCAGGAACACGTTATCGGCCACGGCGCCGACGTTGCGGCCCATGCCCACGGCGACGATCATGCCGTCACTCAAGGTCTTGTTCAGGTAGTTGGCCACCAGGCTGGCGACCGCCGAGCGCTGGGTATCGGGGTCGCTGTGGTCCACCGCGATCAACGCGCGATCCAGCTTGAAGCGCGCCACCAAGGCCTGTTCCAGCTCGTTGTTCATCGCCGGATGCTGCAAGACGCGCACCTCGACAATGCCTTCATCCCGCGCGCGCTTGAGCAATCGGCTGACTTTGGCCCGGGACAGGTCGAAGCGCTTGGCGATGGCTTCCTGAGTGACGTTCTCGAGGTAATAGAGCATCGCCACTTCAGTCATCTGATCAATATCGCTGGCCATGCGCTGGGTACTGTCACTCATGGGGACGGGCTTCCGTTTCGGCGTCAAAGGCGCATTCTCCCGACTCTTGCCCTGCTACGTCCACTATTGATGCCCATCGCGCTCGATCGCATTGATGCGCTCGACCTTGGCCCCGGAACGTGCCGCCTCGAACTCCGACTCCAGGAACGACTTGACGATGCTTTTCGCCAGTTCGGCGCCGATCACCCGCGCGCCGATAGAGAGGATCTGCGCATCGTTGCTCTTGCGCGCCCGCTCTGCCGAGTACGTGTCATGGGCCTGGGCCGCACGAATCCCGAGCACCTTGTTGGCCGAGATCGCCATGCCGATCCCCGTGCCGCACACCAGCACGCCCAGGCGCTGCTGCCCGGCGTTGATGGCGGTGGCCACGGCCAGGGCGATGTCAGGGTACAACACCGGCGCGGTGGAATGGGTGCCGAAGTCGGTCACCGGATAGCCCAGCGCCTCGATATGGCGCTTTAACAGCTCCTTGAGCTCAAAACCCGCTTCATCGCATCCGATAGCCACCGGGAAAGGTGTGTTCATGGTGTCTGGCTCCGCTGCCGTGAGGGTGCTTATGACTGATCAACTGATCACTCAATGAAATTTCTCTCATTCATTTCGCAGGCGTAACCCTCTCCTGTCAAGCAGGATTTAACTGACTTGCCAGTCAAAGCGCTCTAAAAAAGGGTAATTGGCGAAAAAGATCAGAATCGCAGCATTTACATGAAAGAGATTGACTGATCAGAATTTCATTTGATACACATATGATCACAGCGAAACATGACTGTGCGACCTAATAAGAATTCACAGCACGAGGACACGCCGATGGCCACGCCATTACTGCTCCAGGCTGAACACGTCGCCAAGGCTTACGCCGGGATCCCTGCCCTGCGTGACGGGCGCCTCTCTCTGCGGGCCGGCAGCGTCCACGCCCTGTGCGGCGGCAATGGCGCAGGCAAGTCGACTTTCCTGAGCATCCTGATGGGCATCACCCCGCGTGATGCCGGCAGCATTCTGCTCAACGGCACCGCCGTACAGTTCAATCGCCCCAGCGAAGCCCTCGCGGCGGGGATCGCGATGATCACCCAGGAACTGGAACCGATCCCCTACATGACCGTCGCCGAAAACATCTGGCTGGGCCGCGAACCGCGCCGCGCCGGCTGCATCGTCGACAACAAGGCCTTGAACCGCCGCACCCGCGAGCTGCTGGAAAGCCTTGAATTCGATGTCGACGCCAGCAGCCCCATGCACCGACTGAGCGTGGCGCAGATCCAACTGGTGGAAATCGCCAAGGCGTTCAGCCATGACTGCCAGGTGATGATCATGGACGAGCCCACCTCGGCCATTGGCGAGCGCGAAGCCGAAACCCTGTTCAAGGCGATTCGCCGCCTCACCGCGCGGGGCGCCGGCATCGTCTATGTATCGCACCGCTTGAGCGAACTGGCGCAGATCGCCGATGACTACAGCATCTTCCGCGACGGCGCCTTTGTGGAAAGCGGACGCATGGCCGATATCGACCGCGACCACCTGGTGCGCGGCATCGTTGGCCAGGAACTGACCCGCATCGACCACAAGGTCGGCCGCGAATGCGCCGCCGACACCTGCCTGCAAGTCGACAACCTCAGCCGCGCCGGTGAGTTCCACGACATCAGCCTGCAACTGCGCCAGGGTGAAATCCTCGGCATCTACGGCCTGATGGGCTCGGGGCGCAGTGAATTCCTCAACTGCATCTATGGCCTGACCGTGGCGGACTCCGGCAGCGTCACCCTGCAAGGCAAGCCCATGCCCGTGGGCCTGCCCAAGGCGACCATCAATGCCGGCATGTCGCTGGTCACCGAAGACCGCAAGGACAGCGGCCTGGTGCTTACCGGCAGCATTCTTTCCAACATTGCGCTGTCGGCCTACAAGCGCCTGTCGAGCTGGTCGCTGATCAATGCGCGCAAGGAAACCCAACTGGCCCAGGACATGGTCAAGCGCCTGCAGATCAAAACCACCTCACTGGAACTGCCGGTGGCGTCCATGAGCGGCGGCAACCAACAGAAAGTGGTGCTCGCCAAATGCCTGTCGACCGAACCGGTGTGCCTGCTGTGCGATGAGCCGACACGGGGTATCGATGAGGGCGCCAAGCAGGAGATCTACCACCTGCTGGACCAATTCGTGCGCGCTGGTGGCGCCGCCATCGTGGTGTCGTCGGAAGCTCCGGAACTGTTGCACCTGAGTGACCGCATCGCCGTCTTCAAGGGCGGCCGCCTGGTGACCATCAGCACCGACACCGCCCTTTCCCAGGAAGCCCTGTTGAGTCTTGCCTCATGAATGCCAAAACCATTGCCGCCCCCATCACCACAGCGCCACGCAACCGCCTGCGCCTGTCCCTCGACCGTTTCGGCCTGCCGCTGGTGTTTATCCTGCTGTGCGTGGTGATGGCGTTTTCCAGCGAGTACTTCATGACCTGGCGCAACTGGATGGACATCCTGCGCCAGACCTCCATCAACGGCATCCTCGCGGTGGGCATGACCTACGTGATCCTGACCAAGGGCATCGACCTTTCCGTCGGCTCGATCCTGGCCTTTGCCGGATTGTGCAGCGCCATGGTCGCGACCCAGGGCTACGGGCTGCTGGCGGCAGTGAGTGCGGGGATGTTTGCCGGGGCGATGCTCGGCGTGGTCAACGGCTTTATGGTCGCCAACCTGTCGATCCCGCCATTCGTGGCCACCCTCGGCATGCTCAGCATTGCCCGCGGCATGACCTTCATCCTCAACGACGGCAGCCCGATCACCGACCTGCCCGACGCCTACCTGGCCCTGGGCATCGGCAAGATCGGCCCGATTGGCGTGCCGATCATCATCTTCGCCGTGGTCGCGCTGATCTTCTGGATGGTGCTGCGCTACACCACCTACGGCCGCTATGTGTACGCGGTGGGCGGCAATGAAAAAAGCGCGCGCACTTCCGGGATCGGCGTGCGCAAGGTGATGTTTTCGGTGTACGTGGTGTCCGGCCTGCTCGCCGGGTTGGCGGGCGTGGTGTTGTCGGCACGCACCACCTCCGCCCTGCCCCAGGCCGGGGTGTCCTATGAGCTGGACGCGATTGCCGCCGTGGTCATCGGCGGCACCAGCCTGTCGGGCGGCACCGGCAGCATTGTCGGCACGCTGTTCGGCGCGTTGTTGATCGGCGTGATCAACAACGGCCTGAACCTGCTCGGCGTGTCCTCCTATTACCAGCAGGTCGCCAAGGGCCTGATCATCGTGTTTGCAGTACTGATCGACGTGTGGCGCAAGAAAAAACGCTAGAGAACGACCACTACAACAATAACCGGAGTTCCCCCCATGAAACTTGGTACCACCCTGGCCGCCGCGGCGGCTCTCTCCCTGCTCGCCGGCAGTATCGCAATGGCCGCCGATGGCAAGACCTACAAGGTCGGCGCGGCCGTCTATGGCCTCAAGGGCCAGTTCATGCAGAACTGGGTCCGCGAGCTCAAGGAGCACCCGGCGGTCAAGGACGGCACCGTGCAGTTGACGGTGTTCGACGGCAACTACGACGCCCTGACCCAGAACAATCAGATCGAAAACATGGTGACCCAGCGCTACGACGCGATCCTGTTCGTGCCGATCGACACCAAGGCCGGCGTCGGCACCGTCAAGCAAGCCATGAGCAACGACGTGGTGGTTATCGCCTCCAACACCAAGGTCGCCGACGCCTCGGTGCCCTACGTCGGTAACGATGATGTGGAAGGCGGCCGCCTGCAGGCCCAGGCCATGGTCGACAAGCTCAACGGCAAGGGCAACGTAGTGATCATCCAGGGCCCGATTGGCCAGTCGGCGCAGATCGACCGCGAAAAAGGCGAGCTGGAAGTGCTGGGCAAGCACCCTGGCATCAAGATCATCGAGAAGAAGACCGCCAACTGGGACCGCGCCCAGGCCCTGGCGCTGACCGAAGACTGGTTGAACGCCCACCCCAAAGGCATCAACGGCGTGATCGCGCAGAACGACGACATGGCCCTCGGCGCCGTGCAGGCCCTCAAATCCCACGGCCTGACCTCCAAGGATGTGCCCGTCACGTCCATCGACGGCATGCCGGACGCGATCCAGGCGGCGAAGAAAGACGAAGTCACCACCTTCCTCCAGGACGCCCAGGCCCAGTCCCAGGGCGCACTGGACGTGGCGTTGCGCGCACTCGCCGGCAAGGACTACAAGCCGCAGTCGGTGATCTGGGAGCGCTATGCCAAGGACCTGAAATGGGGCGATGGCACGGCCAAGACCTACATCCTGCCGTGGGTGCCCGTGACTAACGCCAACGCCGATGCGCTGTACAAACAAGTCAGTGGCGGTAAGTAGTCATTGGCTTGAAATACAGTCAAGTGTGGGAGAGAGCTTGCCCCCTCCCACATTGGATCTCGATCGTTATTGAAAGAGGAGTCATGCATGTCTGGATTCTGGAACCAAGCCTTCGACCTCAACGGCCGTTGCGCGGTGATCACCGGCGGCGCCGCCGGTATCGGCCTGGCCTGTGCCAGCCTGCTGGTGGAGCGCGGCGCCCGCGTGGCTTTGCTCGACCGCGACCCGGCGGTGGTTGAAGTGGCAGCGGGCCTGGGTGCCGGGCATCTGGGCATTGCCGTCGACCTCAGCCAGATCAACCAGGTGCAACACACCATCGACCAGGTCTTCGCACACTTCCAACGCCTGGATTACCTGATCAACAGCGCCGGCGTGGCCCTGCTGGACAAGGCCGTCGATGTCAGCGAAAGCGCCTGGGACACCACCTTGGACATCAACCTCAAGGCCAGCTTTTTCGTGGCCCAGGCCTGCGCCCGGCACATGCTC
This sequence comes from Pseudomonas sp. CFBP13509, assembly GCF_005233485.1. Classification (NCBI taxonomy): domain Bacteria; kingdom Pseudomonadati; phylum Pseudomonadota; class Gammaproteobacteria; order Pseudomonadales; family Pseudomonadaceae; genus Pseudomonas; species Pseudomonas sp. CFBP13509. Next base: position 28,166 of record NZ_QGAA01000011.1, on the reverse strand, counting down.
GCCCAGGGCAGCGGGCGCATCGTCAACCTCGCGTCCCAGGCCGCGGTGATCGGCCTCGACCGCCACGTCGCCTACTGCGCCAGCAAGGCGGCCATCGTCGGCATGACCAAGGTATTGGCCATGGAATGGGCGCCGCACATCAATGTCAACGCCATTTCCCCCACCATCGTCGAGACCGCGCTGGGCAAGAAGGCCTGGGCCGGTGAAGTCGGCGAACGGGCCAAATTGCAGATCCCGGCGGGCCGCTTTGCGCAGCCGGAGGAAATCGCCGGGCTGGCGCTGTACCTGCTCAGCGATGCCGCGCAGATGATCACCGGCGCCAACCTGGTGATCGACGGCGGCTACAGCATTCAGTAATTCATTTATCTGTCGTGAGGTTTTGTCATGTCCACTGTCACCGAACGCACACCCGAACAACTCTCGCCGGCCATCCCGAAAACCATGCAGGCCGTGGTTTGCCACGGCCCGGAAGACTATCGCCTGGAAACCGTCGACGTACCCACGCCCGGCCCCGATGAGATCCTCACCAAGGTCGAGTTGTGCGGCATTTGCATGGGCGACATCAAGACCTATCGCGGCGCGCCGTCGTTCTGGGGCGATGCCGAGCAACCGCGCTACGTCAAGCCGCCGATGATCCCCGGCCATGAGTTCGTGTGTCGCGTGGTGGCCCTGGGCCCGGGCGCGGAAAAGCGCGGCGTGAAGGTCGGTGACCGGGTGATTTCGGAGCAGATCGTGCCGTGCTGGGGCTGTCGCTTCTGCAACCACGGCCAGTACTGGATGTGCCAGAAACACGACCTCTATGGTTTCCAGAACAATGTGCAGGGTGCCATGGCCCAGTACATGATCTTCACCAAGGAAGGCATCATTCACAAAGTGCCGGAATCCATCGCCCCCGACGAAGCGATCCTGATCGAACCCCTGGCCTGCTCACTGCATGCGGCGGAACGCGCCAACGTCGACCATGACGACATTGTGGTGGTCGCCGGCGCCGGCACCCTGGGCCTGGGCATCATCGGCGCCGTGCGTTTGCGCAACCCGAAAAAACTCATCGTGCTCGACATGAAACCCGAACGCGCCGCCCTCGCCCTGCGCATGGGCGCCGACGAAGTGTGGAACCCGGCCGAAGTGGACGTACTGGCCAACATCCGCGCGATCACCGACGGCTATGGCTGCGACATCTATATCGAGGCCACCGGGCACCACAAGGCGGTGAACCAGGGCCTGGCGATGCTGCGCAAGCTGGGGCGCTTCGTGGAGTTCAGCGTATTCAACGACGAGGCCACGGTGGACTGGTCGATCATCGGCGACCGCAAGGAACTGGACATCCTCGGCTCGCACCTGGGGCCGTACATGTACCCGCGGGCCATCGACTTTATCGGCAACCGCAAGATCGATATGCGCGATGTAGTCACCCACAAGTTCGCCCTGGCGGACTTCAAGGAAGCGTTTGCGGTGATGGAACGTGGCGACAAGTCGCTCAAGGTTGTACTCGAACCCTAGGAACACACAACCGCTTTACTGCAGGAGCCGAGCTTGCTCGCGAAGGTCGACAACGATAACGCGGGGCTTCTGGATAAACGCGGTGTCTTCACGCTTTTCGCGAGCAAGCTCGCTCCTACAAAAAGAACACAGGAACCCGCGTTATGAATCGAGTCATCAACGATCCGGACCAAGTGGTCGAGGACATGCTGCGCGGCATCCTGGTCGCGCACCCCGAACTGCGCCAGTACGAAAGCAACCCACGGGTGATCGTCAAGGCCAGGCCTTCCGGGCCAGGGCGTGTCGGCATTGTCACGGGGGGCGGCTCCGGCCATGAGCCGGCCTTTCTCGGCTATGTCGGCCCCGGCCTGGTCGACGCGGTGGCCGTCGGCGAGATTTTCTCCTCGCCCACCGCCAAGAGCTTTTTCGACGCCTTCCGCGCTGCCGACCATGGCGCCGGCGTGGCCTGCCTGTACGGCAACTATGCCGGCGACAATATGAACGTGAAGCTGGCGATGAAAATGGCCGCCAGCAAAGACATGCGCATCCGCACCGTGGTCGCCAACGACGACGTGGCCTCCGCGCCCAAGGCCGAGATCGCCAAACGTCGAGGCGTGGCCGGGGAAATCTTCATGTGGAAGATCGGCGGTGCCGCAGCCGCCCAGCACTACGACCTCGACGGCGTGATTCGCGTCGCGCAGAAAACTGTCGACCAGTGCCGCTCGATTGGCATCGGCCTCACGCCCTGCACCATTGCCGCCGTGGGCAAGCCCAACTTCCAGATCCCCGACGGCCAGATGGAACTGGGCATCGGCCATCACGGCGAACCGGGCATTGAGGTCATCCCGATCGAATCCGCCGCCGCCATGGCCGAGCGCATGCTCGCGCCGATCCTCGCCGACCGCGACTTCAGCCAGGATGACAGCGTGGTGGTGCTGGTCTCCGGTCTTGGCGCCACGCCGGTGATGGAGCTGTATATTTTCTATGCCGAGGTCGAACGCCAACTCAAGGCCAAGGGCTTGAAGATTCACCGCTGCTACGTCGGCAACTACTTCACCTCCCTGGAAATGATGGGCGTGACCCTGACCCTGCTCGGCCTCGACGCCGAGCTGAAAACCCTGATCGACCAACCCTGCCGCTCCATCGGCATGACCCAGGCGGACTGAACCATGAGCCAGCATTTTTCCAGCCACCACGGCAGCGCCATCGTCACCGACCTGGTCAGCGTGATCGTGGCCAACCGTGAATACCTCAGCGAAGTCGACGGCGCGATTGGCGACGGCGACCATGGCATCAACATGGCCAAGGGCTTCGCCCATTGCGGGCGCACGATCGAAGGTCGCCAACTGACCCTCGCCGAAGCCCTGGATGAACTGACCCTGAGCCTGATGGAAGGCATCGGCGGCTCCATGGGGCCGTTGTATGGCAGCCTGTTTATCGGCATGGCCGACGAAGTGCGTGGCCGTGACGACATCGACGCGGCCACCTTCGCCCACCTGTTGCGCGGCGGCCTGACCTCGTTGCAGGACATCACCGAAGCGGGCGTGGGCGACAAGTGCCTGATGGACACATTGATCCCGGCGGTGGAAGCCTTCGAGCGCGCGCACGCCTCGGGGGCGTCCTTCAGTGATGCACTGGAGGCGATGAAAACCGCCGCCTCCCAGGGGCGCGACTCCACCAAGGACCTGGTGGCGAAGATCGGCCGCGCCAGTCGCCTGGGCGAGCGCTCACTCGGCGTGCTGGATGCGGGGGCGGTGTCGTGCTGCCTGATCCTTACGCGCCTGGCGGATTCGGTGCAGCCGCGCCTGAGTGCTTGACCTGCTGGATATACCGCGCCACCGCCGGCGCTTTCTCGAAGCGCCGGTGAATCAGCGACAGCCACGAGGATGCGTCGCAGCCCTGAATGCTGCGGTACACCACGCCCGGCAATTGCACATGCCCGACCATTGACGCGGGCACCACCGCCACGCCCTGCCCCATCGACACCAGCGCCACTACCGCGACCAGCCCGCCCGGCTGTGGCCCCAGGCGCGGGGCATAACCGCCTTGCGCGGCGATATGCAGGGTGCCGCTGATTTGCTCCGGCAGGATAAATGTCTCGTTTTGCAGGTGTTCGCAGCCTATGGCCGCGAGCCCCAACAGCCAGGAATCCTGGGGCAGCGCCAGGACAAAACCTTCGCCGTCCAGGCGCACCGCCTCCACCCCCTCGGGCAAGGTCATCGGCGAGCGGATGTAGCCGATGTCATAGCGCCCGTCCGCCACCGCACTCGGCAGCGTGGCCATGGCGCATTCGCGCACCGTCACGCTGACGTCGGGAAATGCCTGGCCGAACGCACGCATCTGCCGCTGCAACAGCCCGGCGTACAGCGCCGAAGCCACGTAACCCAATTCGATATGGCCGATCTCGCCACGCCCGGCACGCTGGGCATGGCGTTGGGCGAATTCAAACTGGCGCACGGTGGCTTCGGCCTCGACCAGCAAGGCGGCGCCGGCTTCGGTGAGGCTGACTTCGCGTTGCCGGCGGATAAACAAGCGCGTGCCCAGGCTGGTTTCCATGTCCTGGATCTGCCGGCTCAGGGTCGGTGGCGCAATGCCCAATTGCTCGGCGGCACGGGTGAAGTTGCGCTGCCGGGCCACGGCGAGGAAGTAGCGAAAATGGCGGATATCCATAACAGGGTTAGCTCAAAGGTAATGAAGTGCTCCACAGCGGCTAACAATACCAGCAGTGGCCAGGGATAAGCTCGAAGCACCTCACCATTGGAGCGCCCTTGCGATGCCCATCAACTGCATTTGCCCTATTGCCTGTAAGGTAATCCAATCATGAGCCGGGTCAACCCGCGCCTGACGTTGCTGACCGCGTCCGGCGTCTGCTCGCTGATCGTGCTCGACACTAATATCGTCGCCGTGACCCTGCCGAGCATCGCTCGCGACCTGGGGGCGAACTTTGCCGATATCGAATGGGTGGTCAGCGCCTACATGCTGGCGTTTGCCGCCTTGCTGCTGCCGGCCGGGAGCCTTGCCGATCGGTTCGGGCGCAAGAAATCCCTGGTCTGGGGCCTGAGTATTTTTATCCTCGCCTCCGTTGGCTGCGGGGCGGCGCCGAGTGCGTTGTGGCTGGATATCGCCCGCGCGGTCAAGGGCGTCGGTGCAGCGTTATTGCTCACGTCAGCCCTGGCCTCCATTGGCCACACCTTCCACGATGAAGTCGAGCGGGCCAAGGCCTGGGCGTTCTGGGGCGCCTGCATGGGCGTGGCGATGACGGCCGCGCCGACCCTGGGCGGCTTGATCACCGAGTACCTGGGCTGGCGCTGGATTTTCTACCTCAACCTGCCCGTGGGCCTGGCGCTGATGAGCCTGGTGCTGCACGCCATTGCGGAATCCCGCGATAGCCAATCCGCCCGCCTCGACCCGTGGGGCAGCCTGGCCTTCAGCGCGAGCCTGTTGTGCCTGATTTGGGGCCTGATCGAGGCCAACCGTATCGGCTGGGATAACCCGCTGACCTATGCACGCCTGATCGGCGGTGCGGTGTTGCTGGGTGTATTTGTAGGGGTCGAACGTGTGCAGCGGCGGCCCATGGTGGACCTGCAACTGTTTCGCCACCCGCGTTTTATCGGCGCCTTGCTCGGGATGTTTGCCTACGCCGGCTGTGCCCAAGTGATGATGACGCTGCTGCCGTTCTATCTGCAGAACGGCCTGGGCTTCTCCGCGATTGCCTCGGGCCTGGGCATGCTGCCGTTCGCCCTGACCATGCTGGTCTGTCCCCGGATCGGCGCGCGGCTGGCGGGGCGCTTCGCACCGGCAACGATGATGGCAACCGGGTTGACCCTGGTGGGCTGCGGCAACCTGCTAAGTGCCTGGGCGGTGAATATCGGCGGCTACCTGCCCTTCGCCCTGGCGATTGCCGTCACCGGTGCCGGTGCCGGTTTGCTCAATGGTGATACGCAAAAAAACATCATGGCCTGCGTGCCACGGGACCGTGCGGGGATGGCGTCGGGCATGAGCACCACCATGCGGTTCAGCGCGATCATGTTGGCGATTGGCGTGTATGGCGCACTGCTGAGCAGCCACAGCGAGCACGTGTTGCGCGCACGTATCGACACGCAATGGCAGGCGCAGGTGGCGGGGATTGCTTCACGGGTGGTGGCCGGGGATATGCCGGCGGCAATGGGCTTGTTGCCCGAGCCGGCACGGGCGATGGTGCAACCGCTGGCGCAGCAGGCGTTTGTGGGTGGATTCAGTTACGTATTGTGGGTGGCGGGTGTGCTGGGATTGCTCGGAGCGCTGGTGGTGGGGAGGCTGATGCGCAAGCCGATACCCACACCGAACTGAATGTGGGAGGGACGGTGCGACGATTCGACTTGCCCCCGATGAGCATAGGTATCTACAAAACTTTGTAGCAGCCAACGCTAACCACGATGCGAAGCGAGCCGCTCTTGATCTTGATCTCAGGCGCCCCGTTAAACCACGCTGGCCGGAATTCGATAGTGATTTGGGGGGTAAACCGGCAGGGATGCCGGTTTAGCCGCCCCGCGCCATGGATGGCGCGTGGCGGCGGCCCCCCAAATCACTGTCGGATTACGGGCACACCGAGCCTAGGCGAGGTGCCGAGTGGTGGGGCGAAGCGTTTTGCTTACTTTTGCGCTTTTCAAAAGTGAGCCGCCGTAAGGGCGGAACCAATAGCCGCCGTTACCGAAGCAACGGATATGTACTCGGCCTGATCCAACATCCTGGTCGGCCTGGTCGGCTGTCAGGCCGCCATCGGGGGCAAGTCGAATCGTCGCACCGTCCCTCCCACAGGTATTACCTATACCTCAAAGGGCCTTACCAGAAGCGTTGCTGGGTCAGGCGACTCCACCAGGTCAGCAGCACCCGGTCTACCGAGCCGCTGGCCGCCAGGCCCACCCGTTCCTGCAGGCTTTTACGCTCGGCATAGTGCAGGTGGAACACTTCGGCGGTCTTGGCCTTGGTGGCCAGGTATTCGTCGCTGGTTTGCAGTTCGTCGACCAGTTGCTTATCCAGCGCGGCAACACCCAGCCACACCTCTCCGGTCGCTACGTCATCAATCGCCAGCTGTGGGCGATAACGCGAGACGAAGTTCTTGAACAGCTGATGGGTGATGTCCAGGTCTTCCTGGAACTTCTCGCGGCCTTTCTCGGTGTTTTCGCCAAACACCGTGAGGGTGCGCTTGTACTCGCCGGCGGTCAGTACTTCAAAGTCGATGTCGTGCTTTTTCAGCAGGCGGTTGACGTTGGGTAACTGCGCCACCACGCCAATGGAGCCGAGGATGGCAAACGGTGCGCTGATGATCTTCTCGCCGATGCACGCCATCATGTAGCCGCCGCTGGCCGCGACCTTGTCGATGCACACGGTCAACGGCACGCCCGCCTGGCGGATACGCGCCAGTTGCGACGACGCCAGGCCGTAGCTGTGGACCATGCCGCCGCCGCTTTCCAGGCGCAGCACCACTTCGTCCTTGGGCGTGGCCAGGCTCAGCAGCGCGGTGATTTCATGGCGCAGGCTCTCGGTGGCCGAGGCCTTGATGTCACCGTCGAAATCCAGCACGAACACCCGTGGCTTGACCTCGGGTTTCTTCTTGCCGTTCTTCTTTTCGGCTTTGCTTTCGGACTTGCGCAGGGCCTTGAGCTGCTCCTTGTCGAGCAGGCTCGACTCCAGGCGCTCACGCAGGCCCTTATAGAAGTCATTGAGCTTGCTGACTTGCAGTTGGCCGGCGGCTTTGCGACGCCCTTTACTGCGCAGTGCCGCGAAGCTGATCAAGACCACCAGAATAGCGACCACCAGGGTGACAGTCTTCGCCAGAAAGCTCGCGTATTCAGCCAAAAAATCCATGTGTCTCCTTAACAATGCACGGCGCCAGGCGCGGATTGCCCAAGCATACCGACGGGATCGCCGGGCGGCCAGTGCTCAAACCGCCAGCAGGAACGCGCTCCAACGAGCTTTTAAAACAAGCGTATGTTTTTTCATTGACAGCACCCTGGCATCCTCATAACCTCGCCAGACTTTCAACGTACCGGGAAAACGGACGTGGGCAGCATCTATTTGATTCGACATGGCCAGGCCTCCTTCGGTGCAGACGACTATGACGTGCTATCGCCCGTCGGCGTGGAACAAGCGCAAGTGCTCGGCCGCCACCTGGCGGATATGGGCCTGGTGTTCGACCGCTGCATCGCCGGCGACCTGCGCCGCCAGCAGCACACCGCTACTGCCGCCTTCGATCAATACTGCACCCTCGGCCTGCCGGTGCCTGCATTGGAAACCGACAGCGCCTTCAACGAATTCGACGCCGACGCAATCATCCGCGCCCTGCTCCCCGACCTGCTCGGCAGCGAACCCGACGCCCTGGACATCCTGCGCAACGCCGCGCAAAACCGCAGCGAGTTCCAACGCATCTTCGCCCTGATCATCGAGCGCTGGCTGGCCGGCACCTATGACACCCCGGGGCTGGAAAGCTGGCTGGGGTTCGTCGAGCGCGTCCAGGGTGGCCTGCAACGCATTCTGGAAGCGGCGAACAACACGCAGAAGATCGCCGTGTTCACCTCCGGCGGCACCATCACCGCCCTGCTCCACCTGATTACCCGGATGCCTGCCGCCCAGGCCTTCGAACTGAACTGGCAAATTGTTAACACCTCGCTCAACCAGCTGAAATTCCGCGGTCGCGAGGTGGCACTGGCTTCCTTCAACAGTCACACCCACTTGCAACTGTTGAAGGCGCCGCAACTCATCACCTTCCGATGAAGTGCGGCCAACCGTGACCCCAAGGTCACTGGACTCACCATAAAAGGATCGAAACCATGACTGACGTAGCTAAAGCCGTAGAAGCAATGAAAGCCAAATTCAACCCAAGCGCTGCCGAAGGCTTGGACCTGGTGTTCGGTTTCCGTATCGACGACACCAAGAACTTTTCCCTGGTAGTCAAAGACAAGACCTGCGAACTGCTGGAAGGCGAAAACCCGGACGCCCAAGTGACCCTGGTCATGGACAGCGAGACCCTGGAGGGCATCGTCGACGGTTCCACCGACGGCATGCAGGCCTTCATGGGCGGCAAGCTGCGCACCGAAGGCGACATGATGCTGGCCATGAAGCTGAGCGAACTGTTCCCTTCCTGATTCACGGGCAACCCTGAATCCCTGTGGGAGGGGGCTTGCTCCCGATGGCGGTTTGTCAGTCGCGTCATCAGTTGACTGACCCACCGCTATCGGGGGCAAGCCCCCTCCCGCATTTGGGCTGTAGCAGCAACGCCACCAACGCACTCCATCCGGTCTGGTGCGAAGCCCCCAACCCCCGCCCCGTCTCGCCATGGAAATACTCATGGAACAACACCAGCTCACGACTGGCCGGGTCCGCCTCCAACTGCGCATACCCCGCCATCGACGGTCGTGAACCGTTTTCATCCCGCAGAAACAGGCGTGTCATCCGCTGGCTGAGGCTGTCGGCCACGTCCTCCAGGGATGCCAGATACCCGCTGCCCGTGGGGTATTCCACCGAGAAGTTGTCCGCGTAGTAGCGGTGAAATTCGCGCAGCGATTCGATCAGCATGTAGTTCACCGGCATCCACAAGGGCCCGCGCCAGTTGGAATTGCCGCCGTACAGGCGCGAGTCGGATTCACCCGGCTGGTAACGGGCGCACAGGGTGTCGCCATTCATCTTCAGCGCCAGTGGCTGCTCGGCGAACGCCTTGGACAGGGAGCGCACGCCAAAGGCCGAGAGGAATTCGTCGTCATCGAGCATGCGCCGCAGCAAATCCTTGGTGCGCTCGCCACGCAACAGCGCCAGCAACAGGCGATTGCCCTGCCCCGGTTCGTTCCAGCGCGACACCAGTTTGGCCAGGTCCGGCCGGTGATGCATGAAACCCAACAGCCGTTCACGCAACCCTTCCAGCCCCTCGTGTTCGCGTTGCTCCAGCACCAGCACGGCAAACAACGGCATCAGGCCGACGATGGAGCGCAGCCGCACCGGCTCGTTCTGGCCATCGGGACGGTGCAGTACGTCGTAGAAGAACAGGTCCTGCTCGTCCCACAGGCCTTCGGCGCTGTCGTCGACGCGGTTGATGGCGCCGGCGATATACAGGAAATGCTCGAAAAACTTCACCGCGATATCGACATACACCGCATTGCGCTTGGCCAACTCCAGGCCGATACGCATCAAGTCCAGCGCATACGCCGCCACCCAGGCGGTGCCGTCGGCCTGATCGAGCTGATAACCCGGCGGCAACGCGGCCGAGCGGTCGAACAAGGCGATATTGTCCAGCCCCAGGAAGCCGCCCTGGAACAGGTTGCGACCCTCAGCGTCCTTGCGGTTGACCCACCAGGAAAAATTCAGCAGCAGCTTGTGGAAAATCCGCTCGAGGAAATCCAGGTCGCCCACACCGGTCAGCGCCTTGTCCTGCTGGTACACGCGCCAGCTGGCCCAGGCATGCACCGGTGGGTTGGCGTCGTCGAAACGCCATTCATAGGCCGGCAGTTGGCCGTTGGGGTGCATGAAGCGGTCCTTCACCAGCAACAACAGCTGTTGCTTGGCATACCCCGGATCGATCAGGGCAAACGCCACCGCCTGGAAACCCTGGTCCCAAGAGGCGTACCACGGGTATTCCCAGGTGTCGGGCATGGAGAGGATGTCGAAGTTGGACAGATGCCGCCAATGGGTATTGCGGATATGCAGGCGCTCGGGCGGTGGCGCGGGCTGGGCCGGGTCGCCGTCGAGCCACTGGTTCACATCGAAATAGTAGAGCTGCTTGGACCACAGCAAGCCGGCCAGGGCCTGGCGCTGCACATTGCGCGCATCGTCATCGGCGATGCCTTGCTGCAAGGCGGCGTAGAAGTCATCGGCCTCCTGGCGCCGCTGTTCAAACAGTTTGCGCGCGTTGACCTCGGGCGCGTCCACGGGCGCAAAGCGCAGGTAAAGGCTTTGGCTTTGCAGGCCCGCCAGTTCAAGGATAAAGCGCGCGGCCACCTTGGTACCGGTGTCGCGGCGAATCGCAGCGTCCAGCCCTTCGACCACGTAGTCGTTGATCCCGTCCTTGAAAGGCCCCGGCGCCGGTTGCCCGTCGAGCAGCGGGAAGTTGCTTTCGTTCTCACAGAACAGCCATTCCAGGCCCTCCTGGCCCCAGGCGCTGAGATGCCGATCGGGCAGTTCATGATGACGGGCCAGCACGTATTCGCCGTCCAGCCTCAACTGCGGCTTGGGTGCATCAAAGGTCCAGCTCCAGTCATTGCGCGCCCACACCTGCGGCAGCACCTGCAGGCGCGTCGGCTGTTGCGAGCGGTTGTGCACGGTGACGCGCATGAAGATATCGTCGGGCTGATGCTTGGCGTATTCGACGCTGACGTCGCAGTAGCGGTTGTCTTCGAACACACCGGTATCGAGGATCTCGTACTCGGCATCGCCCAGCCCACGGCGGGCGTTTTCGGCGATCAGGTCGGCGTAGGGAAAGGCGGCATGGGGGTATTTGTAGAGCATGCGCATATAGGCATGACTGGGCACACCGTCGACGAAAAAGTACAGTTCCTTGACATCTTCACCGTGATTACCCTCGGCATTATTCAGGCCGAACAGGCGTTCCTTGAGGATCGCGTCGCGCTCGTTCCACAGGGCCAGGCCCAGGCACCAGCGTTGCGCCTTGTCGCTGAAGCCGGCCAGGCCATCCTCGCCCCAGCGGTAGGCGCGGCTGCGTGCATGTTCATGGGGGAAGTAAGCCCAGGCATCGCCGTCGGCGCTGTAGTCTTCGCGCACCGTGCCCCATTGGCGTTCGCTCAGATAGGGGCCCCACTCGCGCCAACGCTCGGCCTCCGGCGTCGCCAGGCGTTGGCCTTCGATCGTGTCCAGTATTCGGGTGTCGGGTGTGGCCGTCATCGGGTCCTCCATCGCCTACCAGGTGAGGAGCAGTGTAGAGCCCAATGACGCCCGGGTGCACATGAAGACTTAGAAGATGGCGTAGGTGTAGTTGAAGATCAGGCGGGTCTGGTCCTGGTCGGCGGTGCCGGTGTTTTTGCCGTGATAGGTGCCGGTACGCAAGGTGGTACCAAAGCCTTTCAGAGGACCGGCCTGCACCACGTAGTCCAGGCGGAAGTCGGTTTCGTTTTCTTTCTGGTCAGGGCCACCGGCGACCTTCGACTTGATATCCGTACCGTCCAGGTAGGCCACGGACGCTTTCAGGCCCGGCACGTAGGCCTTGAAGTCATACGCGTACTGCCCGAAGTTGACCTGCTCGCCCGCCCGGGAGAACTGGCCCACCACCGCATCGGTGAACAGGTAGAAGTCGCTGCCGCCGGCGCCTTGGGCGTGGGGATCGGCAAGGCTGCCCTGGTTGACCCAGACAAAACCACCATCGTCACCCACGCCAATGTGGCCAAGCATCAGGCTGCTGCCGCCCAGTTGGTAGGTGAACGCGGCACTGTAGGTTTTGTTGTCCACTTCGTTGGCGTGCTTGGCGTAGCCGCCGTTGTTGTTGAACTGGTAGCCACTCTCGCCATTCTTGCCGTCGCTGCTGCTGTCGAAGTAACGCAGGTCGGTCTTGAACGACTGGTCGTTGCCCAGGGGCAGCACGTGGACCAGGCCGACGTAGTTCTGTTTGTAGAAGTCCTGCAACTGGGCGTAGTAGTACTGCAACGTCAGGTTTTTTGCGATGGCGTTGTCGGACGAACCAAACGGCTTGTAGTCCACCCCCCCGAACTTGAAGCTGTCGCTGTCGCGCGTACCGCCGGCCACGCTCAAGCCCGTGGAGTTGCTGGAGGCACGGCCTTCGGCGCGGTTCAGCTCGCCGCCGGTGAAGGTGACGTTGGGAATATCGTTGGAGGTGAGGATGCCGCCGTCAAAGGTTTGCGGCGCCACGCGGCTGTCGTTGGAGACCAGGATCGGCAACACCGGCGCCAGGCCACCACCGACATGCAACTCGGTCTGGGAAATGCGGAACTTCACGTTGCCGGCCGCGCGACCGAAGGCATCGGCCGGCTCGGTGCCGTTGTTTTTGGTCGGGAAGAAGCTGTTGCCATTACCCGCCAGGCCCGGGCCTGCGGTGTGACCATCGCCGCCGTCCAGACGCAGGGCGCCGAAGGCCATCACGTCGAAACCCAGGCCAACGGTGCCTTGGGTGAAGCCGGATTTGTAGTCGAAACGCAGCGCGGTGGCCGCTTCACGCAAGTCGTTGTTGGTGCCCGAGCGGTTATCTGCGCTGTAGTACATGGTCCGCGAACTGACGGACGCATGGCTGTCTTCGAGAAAGCCGCTGTGGCCATTGCCTGTGCCCAGCGAGCCGAGCCCGAAGTCATCAGCGTAAGCCTGTTGTGCAAGAACGGCGGCGGTGATCGACAGCGCCAGTGTAGAAATTTTCATTAACTGCGGCCCCTGAATGTTTTTTTATCGTGTTTGGCGTGCAAACCCACTGTCGGCTCTGCAAACGTGACGATTCTTTCATGCCGGCCAGGGCGGACCTCGTGAAGCTTTCTTTAGAAAAGGGCCTGGAAAATGAAATTTCCCTGCCGCCGTTTTTTGTCATATTCACGTCATTTCATTCATTTGCAGAATGAAGTCCAGAGGATTCTTCGTTTGCACGCCCGCCCATAGCCCAACAAAATCCAGGCATCGGCCGCGCCCATCAGCATCGTCATCAGGAATTTTTCTATGCACAGCACCGCACATGTCAGCCCCGACGAGATCCGCAAGGGCTTTTCCAAGGCCATGTCCGACATGTACCGAGATGAAGTTCCGCTGTATGGCGCACTGATGGAGCTGGTCGCCGCCACCAACGCCCGCGTACTCGCCAGCGAACCGGGCCTGGCGCAACAGCTGCAACGCACCGGTGAGATCCAGCGCCTGGACATGGAGCGCCATGGCGCCATCCGCCTCGGCACCGCGGCGGAACTGGCGACCATCGGCCGCCTGTTCGCGGTGATGGGCATGCAGCCGGTGGGTTACTACGACCTGACCCCTGCCGGCGTCCCGGTGCATTCCACGGCGTTCCGCGCCGTGCACGAAAGCGCGCTGCAGACCAGCCCGTTTCGCGTGTTTACCTCATTGCTGCGCCTGGAGCTGATCGAAAACCCCGAGCTGCGCGGGTTTGCCGAAACCGCCCTGGCCAAGCGCTCGATATTCACTCCCCGCGCCCTGGCGCTGATCGAACAAGCGGAGAAGGATGGTGGCCTCAACGCTGCGGATGCCGATGAGTTTGTGCGCCAGGCCCTGGAAACCTTCCGCTGGCACCACACCGCGACCGTGACCGCCGCGCAGTACCAGCAACTCAGCGACCAGCACCGCCTGATCGCCGACGTGGTGGCCTTCAAGGGCCCGCACATCAACCACCTGACCCCGCGCACCCTGGACATCGACCAGGTCCAGGCCGCCATGCCCGGCAAGGGCATCACCCCCAAGGCCGTGATCGAAGGGCCGCCCCGCCGCCAGTGCCCGATCCTGTTGCGCCAGACCAGCTTCAAGGCCCTCGATGAACCCATCGCCTTCACCGATGCCCAGGGCAGCCATAGCGCGCGTTTCGGCGAAATCGAACAGCGTGGCGTGGCGCTGACGCCCAAGGGCCGCGCGCTGTACGACCAACTGCTGAATGCCGCGCGCGACGAACTGGGCGCCTTCCCCAACGAGGGCAATGCCGCGCGCTACATGCAGTTGATGGAGCAGCACTTCCAGGCCTTCCCGGATAACCACGGGCAGATGCGTGAGCAGGATCTGGCCTACTTCCGCTACTTCGCCACGGAGAAAGGCCTGGCGGCACGCGGCCAGGCCGATCAACCACGCACACTGGAGGCATTGGTCGCCGCCGGCCATGTGGCTGTCGAACCCTTGGTGTATGAGGATTTCCTGCCAGTGAGTGCGGCGGGGATTTTCCAGTCGAACCTGGGGGATGGGGCGCAGAGTCACTACGCGGCCAATTCGAACCAGGCCGAATTCGAGAAGGCCCTGGGGCGCACGACTGTCGATGAATTGAAGGTGTATGGCGAGACGCAGCAGCGCTCCATAGATGAATGCACCCGGACACTGCTGGTGTAAAAACGGAGAGTGCCCACCCGGCTCACCGGCGCAATCCTTGCGCCGCAACAGTCCCCAGGGCCGGGCGGGCGAGCGGGATCATAGACAGTGGCGTGAATGATGTCCCTAAGACAATCCTGAATAAATACGCTGTGCTTTTGTAGGAGCGAGCTTGCTCGCGAAAAACTTGAGAACGCCGCGTTAAATCAGAAGAGCTGCGTAATCGTTGACGTTCTTCGCGAGCAAGCTCGCTCCTACCGGTGGGTCAAGATTTTCATTTAACCCAATCGCCCCACAATCTCGTCCTTGACCAACAGGCGTTTCTTCTTCAGCTTCTCCACCTCCTCATCGCTGGCCTTGGCCGATTCCGCCTTCAGCACCTCCCCATCGGCCGCATCGTATTGAGTGAACAGCGAGTCCAGGCGTTTGTCGTTCGCCCTGCGTTCGTGAACGGCTTCCTTGCTCAACCCCAAATCCTGATACAGGTCGTGTTTCACTGGCATGGCGTACCTCCGCATGTTGATCAATGGCTTACCCCCTTGAAGCTAGCCCATTCCAGCCGGTCTTGTCATGTTCAGGGTCAATCCATCCCCGTTCGTCGTGGCGCGGGCAATGGGATCAAACCTTTGCCACACCCAGCCCTCCACTGTAGATCGCCACCCGAGGGAGAACGGTTTCATGACTCATGCTGCCACCGCTGTCGACACCCAATGCATTAACACCCTGCGCACCCTGGCCATGGACGCCGTGCAGAAGGCCAACTCCGGCCACCCCGGCACGCCCATGGGCCTGGCGCCGGTGGGGTATACGCTGTGGAGCCGCTGCCTGCGCTACCACCCCGAGCATCCCGACTGGCCCAACCGTGACCGCTTTGTGTTGTCGGTGGGGCATGCGTCGATGCTGCTGTATTCGCTGCTGCACCTGGCCGGTGTGGTCGAGATCGATGCCCACGGCAAACGTTCGGGGCAACCGGCGATCAGCCTGGACGATATCAAGCAGTTCCGCCAGATGAGTTCCAAGACCCCCGGCCACCCCGAGTACCGCATGACCACCGGCGTGGAAACCACCACCGGGCCGCTGGGCCAGGGCTGCGCCAACAGTGTCGGCATGGCCATGGCCGAGCGTTGGCTGGGCAAGCGCTTCAACCGCGACGGCCAGGTGCTGTTCGACTACAACGTCTACACCCTGTGCGGCGACGGCGACGTGATGGAGGGCATCAGCAGCGAAGCCGCGTCCATGGCCGGGCACCTGAAGCTGGATAACCTGTGCTGGATCTACGACAACAACACCATCAGCATCGAAGGCCACACCGAGCTGGCCTTCAGCGAGGACGTGATCAAGCGCTTCCAGGCCTATGGCTGGCACACCGTGCACGTGACCGACGCGAATGACTTGCAGGCCTTGAACGAGGCGCTGAACACCTTCAAGGGCAACACCGGCGCGCCGACCCTGATCGTGGTCGACAGCGTGATCGGCTACGGTTCGCCACACAAACACAACACCGCCGCCGCCCATGGCGAGCCGTTGGGCGATGAGGAAATCCGCCTGACCAAGGCCGCGTATGGCTGGCCGCAGGATTCCAGCTTCCTGGTCCCCGATGAGGCCCGCACGGTGTTGCGTGACGCCCTGCTGGAGCGCAGCCAGCCGTTATATGACGCCTGGCAGCACAGCCTGTCGCAGCTGCAGCAGCACGAGCCGGAACTGGCCGAGGAGTTGCGCCGCATGCGTGCCGGCGAAATGCCGGAGCGTTGGCAGGATGACCTGCCCGGTTTCGACCCCGACGGCAAGGGCGTGGCCAGCCGTGCCGCCGGTGGCGAAGTACTGAATGCCTTTGCCCGGCAGATCCCGTGGCTGCTCGGCGGCTCGGCGGACCTGTCGCCCTCGACCAAGACCAACCTCACCTTCGACGGTGCCGGGCGTTTCAGTGCCGACGACTACAGCGGGCGCAACCTGCACTTCGGCATCCGCGAACACGCCATGGGCGCGATTGCCAACGGCATGGCGCTGTCCTACCTGCGGCCGTACACCTCGACGTTCCTGGTGTTCAGCGACTACATGAAGCCGCCGATACGCCTGGCCGCGATCATGGAGTTGCCGGTGGTGTTCGTCTTCACCCATGACTCGATTGGCGTGGGCGAAGATGGGCCGACCCACCAGCCCATCGAACACCTGACCCAACTGCGCGCCACGCCGGGGTTGCTGACCCTGCGCCCCGGCGACGCGAATGAAACCCTGGAAGTGTGGAAGGTCGCGCTGGCGCAGACCCACCGGCCAAGTTGCGTGGTGCTGTCCCGCCAGCCCCTGCCGACGCTGGATCGTACGAAGTACGCAGCGGCATCGGGGGCGGCCAAGGGCGCCTATGTGTTGGCGAGGGCGGATGATCCTCAGGTGATTCTGCTGGCGAGCGGCAGTGAAGTCAGCCTGGCGGTGGCCGCGTATGAGCAATTGAAAAGCGCAGGGATTGCCGCGCAGGTGGTATCAATGCCCAGCTGGGAACTGTTCGAAGACCAGGACCAGGCCTACCGCGACAGCGTGTTGCCGCCGGCAGTGAAGGCCCGGGTAGTGGTGGAACAGGCCGGGCCACTAGGCTGGGACCGCTATGTCGGCCAGACCGGCGCCAAGGTAGTGATGAACAGCTTCGGCGCATCGGCGCCGCTGGCGAAGTTGCAGGAGCAGTTCGGGTTTACGGTTGAGAATGTGGTGAAGCAGGCCAGGGCACAGATCAACCTGAACCAATACTGATCAAATGTGGGAGGGGCGGTAAGACGATTCGGCATGAGTATCTACACAACTTCAATAGTGCGTAGCAGCTGCCGAGCGCAAGCGAGGCTGCGTCAGGCGCGCTGCCGATTCAAGCTCGAGTCGCGACCGACGCAGCCTCGCTTGCGCTCGACAGCTGCTACGGATTTGCGCGGTGTTGGATAAGACGGTATCTACGCAGAAGGCTCGCTCAAGTTGTGTAGATACCCATGGCAATCGGGGGCAAGTCGAATCGTCGCACCGCCCCTCCCACATTTGGACCTCATGTTTGTTAAAGCAGCTCTTGAGCGAGAAACGGTGCAGTCCGGCTTTTCTTGTTTTTGGCCACCGTCTGCGGTGTCCCACTGGCAACCACCTTGCCGCCCAGGTCCCCGGCCCCCGGTCCGATGTCGATCACCCAGTCACTCTGGGCCACCACACGCATTTCATGTTCCACCACGACCACCGTATGCCCCCCATCCACCAGTTGATTGAGCTGGCTGAGCAGGCGGTCGACGTCCCGCGGATGCAGTCCGGTGGTGGGTTCGTCCAGCACATACAACGTCGCGCCCCGGGCATTGCGTTGCAGCTCGGTGGCCAGTTTGATGCGTTGCGCTTCGCCGCCGGACAGTTCCGTCGCCGGCTGCCCAAGGCGCAGGTAACCCAGGCCGATATCCCGCAGCACGTGCAGTGAACGCAGTACCCCAGGTTGCTCGGCGAACACCTCCACCGCTTGTTCCACGGTCAGCCCCAGCACCTGGGCGATGCTCAGGCCTTGCCATTTGACGGCCAGGGTTTCAGGGTTGTAGCGCGCGCCGTGGCAGGTCGGGCACGGGGCGTAGACGCTGGGCATGAACAGCAATTCGACGCTGACAAAGCCCTCGCCTTCGCAGTTCGGGCAACGGCCCTTGGCGACGTTGAAGGAGAACTGCCCGGCGTCGTAATCGCGCTTCTTCGCCGCTGGCGTGGCGGCAAACAACTTGCGCACGTTGTCGAACAAACCGGTGTAGGTCGCCAGGTTGGAGCGCGGGGTGCGGCCGATGGGTTTCTGGTCCACCTGCACCAGGCGGCGAATGTGCTCCAGACCGGCACTGATGCGCCCGCCGCTGATTTGCGGGGCGTCGTCTTCCAGGCTCGGCTCTTCGTCGTTTTCCACCCGGCTGCCGAGGCCGCTGCCCACCAGTTCCAGCAGCGCCTGGCTGACCAGGCTGGACTTGCCCGAGCCGGAAATACCGGTGACCGCCGTAAAGCAACCCAACGGGACATCCACGCTCAGGTCCTTGAGGTTATTGCGCGTCACGCCTTCCAGGCTCAGCCAGTTGCTGGGTTCACGGCGCGCCGGGTTCCCAGGGCGCTTGTCGGCGAACAGATAGGCCCGGGTCTGCGACGCCTCAACGTCCGCCAGACCGGCCGGTGGCCCGCTGTACAGCACGTGCCCGCCATGCTCGCCGGCGGCCGGGCCCACATCGATCAGCCAGTCGGCGCGGCGCATGGTTTCCAGGTCATGCTCCACCACAAACAACGAATTGCCCGCCGCTTTCAAGCGTTCGAGCGCGGTGAACAACGCTTCGCCATCTGCCGGATGCAAGCCTGCCGAGGGCTCATCCAGCACATAGATCACGCCGAACAACTGCGAGCCCAATTGCGTGGCCAAGCGCAGGCGCTGCAACTCCCCGGACGACAGGGTCGGCGTGCTGCGCTCCAGGGACAGATAGCCCAACCCCAATTCGATCAAGGTACTGACCCGCTCCAGCAGATCCTCGGCGATGCGCTGGGCCGCCAGGCGTTTTTCCACCGACAGCTTCATCTTGTCCTGCCCCGCCGCCACCGGCCGCAACAACGCGGCCAATTGCGTCAATGACAGTTGCGACAACTCGCCAATGTCCACCCCGGCAAACTTCACCGACAGCGCCGCCCGGGTCAGCCGCTTGCCCTCGCACAACGGGCAGGCGCTGCCCTGCATGAACTGCGACACGCGCTTCTTCATCAGCGCGCTTTGGGTGTGGGTGAAGGTGTGCAGGATGTAGCGCCGCGCGCCGCTGAACGTGCCCTGGTAGCTTGGCTCCAGCTTGCGTTTCAGTGCATCGCGGGTTTGCGCCGGGGTGAAACCGGCATACACCGGTACGGTGGGGGTTTCTTCGGTGAACAGGATCCAGTCGCGCTGTTTTTTCGGCAGGTCGCGCCAGGGAACATCCACGTCATAGCCCAGGGTCACGAGAATGTCGCGCAGGTTCTGGCCCTGCCACGCCAGGGGCCAGGACGCCACCGCGCGCTGGCGGATGGTCAGGGACGGATCGGGCACCATCAGCGCCTCGGTCACTTCATACACACGGCCCAGGCCATGGCATTGCGGGCACGCACCCTGGGGCAGGTTCGGCGAAAAGTCCTCGGCATACAGCATCGCCTGTCCCGGCGGGTAGCTGCCGGCACGCGAATACAGCATGCGGATCAGGCTCGAGAGGGTGGTCACACTGCCCACTGAGGAACGCGCACTCGGCGTGCCGCGCTGCTGCTGCAACGCCACGGCGGGCGGCAGACCTTCGATGCTGTCGACATCCGGCACGCCGACCTGATCGATCAGGCGCCGTGCATAGGGCGCCACCGATTCGAAATAGCGGCGCTGGGCCTCGGCATACACCGTGGAAAATGCCAGGGACGATTTGCCCGAGCCGGAGACGCCGGTAAACACCACCAGGGCATCCCGGGGAATGTCCACGTCGACGTTCTTCAGGTTGTGTTCGCGGGCGCCGCGCACCTTTACGAATCCAAGGTGCTGGGCAGTGATCGGAGGCATGTTGCGCTGTGACGTCATGAACAACCTTGTCTGGCGGTGAGCACGCTGCGCAGCCGTTGCGTCAGGGCCTCGGGGCTGTAGGGTTTGCTCAGCAAATGAATGTCAGCGCTGAGCAGGTGATTGCTGGAGAGGATGTCGCGGGTGTGCCCCGAGGTGAACAGCACCGCCACCGGCGGCGATTGGACGCGGGCCCACTCGGCCAGGTCAGTGCTTTTGATACGGCCGGGCATCACCACATCGGTGAAGATCAGGTCGGGCCGCACGCCGTCCTGCAAGGCTTGCATCGCGCGGTCGCCGTCTTCGGCGGTCAACACCGTGTAGCCTGCCTGTTCGAGCAGATCCACCACGGTCACCCGCACATCCTCGTTGTCCTCCACCACCAGGATGGTCTCCTGGCCCATGTCGTGGGGCACGGGTTCTGGGTGAGTCTCCTGGACTTCTTCGCCCAGGCTGCGCGGAAAGTACATTTGCACCACGGTGCCCTTGCCCTCCTCGCTCCACACGTCCACATGCCCACCGCTCTGGCGGACAAAACCAAACACCATGCTCAAGCCAAGGCCGGTGCCGTGGCCATCGCGTTTGGTGGTGAAAAACGGCTCGAACACCCGCGACAGGATCGCTGCCGGCATGCCCACGCCAATGTCGGTGACGGCCAGGCGCACATACTCGCCTGGCTTGATGCTTTTGCCGCGGCAATCCTTGGGGTTGAGGATGATGTTTTCGCCGGTGATGCGAATCACGCCTTCGCCTTTCATGGCGTCGCGGGCGTTGATCGCCAGGTTGAGCAGCGCATTTTCCAACTGGTTGCGATCGACGTTGATGCACCAGGAATCCTGGGGCAACTGCACATCGATATGAATGGTTTCACCCAACGCACGTTGCAGCAGTTCGCCCAGCCCGGCGTAGATGCGCTGCGGGTTG
Source organism: Pseudomonas sp. CFBP13509 (assembly GCF_005233485.1). Classification (NCBI taxonomy): domain Bacteria; kingdom Pseudomonadati; phylum Pseudomonadota; class Gammaproteobacteria; order Pseudomonadales; family Pseudomonadaceae; genus Pseudomonas; species Pseudomonas sp. CFBP13509. Next base: position 7,243 of record NZ_QGAA01000011.1, on the reverse strand, counting down.
TACACGGCCGGTGACAACGGTTGGCGCCGGGCAAAGGCCAGCAGTTGCGAGGACAGTTTGGCGCCCCGCTCCACCGCTGCAATGGCCGCCGTGACCCGCCGCTGCACCTGGGCATTCTCCGGTTCATGGCGGGCCAGCAGGTGCAGGTTGCCGGCGATCACTTGCAACAGGTTATTGAAGTCGTGGGCCACGCCACCGGTCAGGCCACCAATGGCTTCGAGCTTTTGCGACTGGCGCAGTTGGTCTTCGGCGGCGGAACGCGCCTGGACTTCGGCGGCCACGCGCTGCTCCAGGTTATGGGTCAATTCCTGGCGCACGCGTTCGGAATGCACGTGGGCGGTGGTCTCCACCACAATCGCCAGCACACCGGCCGGTTGCTGGTTATCCCCGGCGACGGGGCTGTAATAAAGATCCAGCCACACCGTTTCCGGCTGGCCGTTGCGCAGCAGTACCAGGTCTTTGTTGTTGAACGACAAGGTGCCGCCGGCCAGGCAGGTGTCCACCACATGGCGGTTGAAGTCGGCGACTTCCGGCCAGCCCAGCTCCACCGGCGTGCCGAGCAAATAAGGATGGCGGCCACCGGCAAACACCGAATAGCTGTCGTTGTAGATCATGTACCCCGCCGGCCCCCAGAGCATCACCATGGGCACGGGGGATGCCAGCATCATCTGCACGGTACAGGCGAGGCTGGTGGACCAGCGGTCAAGGGGTCCCAGGTCGGTGGTTGACCAGTCAAATGCGCGAATGCGCTGGGCCATTTCGCCGGCCCAACCTTCACAGCCGTGGGGGTCGGATAAGAATTGCATCGTTCGGCTCTGCGCAGAGAAAGGACGGTCGCAAAATTTGGAACGTATCAAGGGGCGATGGTTTCATTTTGTATAAATTAGGGGGTAATCACCGCCGGCGCTACCCGCCTCAGTGAAAATCCCGGCTGCGCACCGTGATGCCGTCCAACAGTGGCGTCAGGTCGGTCAGGCGCCCGGCGATCAGGTGTCGCACCTCGCCCACCGCCTCCCAACGCCCGTCCACCTTGAGCAATCGCGACCCCACCAGGGCCTGGCGCTGACGTTCGGCCAGGTCGCGCCAGACCACCACGTTGAGGTTGCCGAATTCATCTTCGAGGGTGACAAAGGTCACGCCACTGGCCGTGCCGGGGCGCTGGCGACCGGTGACCAGCCCGGCGACGCTGACAGTGCGCCCGTGCTCCACCGCCTGCAGTTCATTCGAGCTGCGGCAACGCCGTTTACGCAGCTCGGCGCGCAGCAGCGCCAATGGGTGCGGGCCAAGGGTGGTGCCAAGCATGGCGTAGTCGGCGTGCAGATCCTCGCCCACCGTCGGTTTCGGCAGTTCCACCCGCGCCTCATCGGGGCTGGACAGGCCGGCGAACAAGCCAAGCTGCTTATGCACCCCTGCCACGGCCCAGCGCGCCGTATGCCGGTTGCCGGCCAGGGCACGCAAGGCCCCGGCATCCGCCAGCAACGCCTGGGTGCGCGCATCCAGCCCGGCGCGGGCGTCCAGATCGGCAATATCCCTGAACGCCCGGCGCTGACGTGCGGCTTCGATGCGCCGCCCATCCTCTTCGCGAAACCCCGAGATCATGCGCAACCCCATGCGAATCGCCGGTTGCTGGCCATCGATGGGTTCCAGGCTGCAATCCCAGTCGCTGGCCTGCACATCCACCGGGCGGATCTGCAAGCGATGGCGCCGCGCATCCTGCAGGATCTGGTCCGGGCTGTAGAACCCCATGGGCCAGCTGTTGATCAACGCACAGGCGAAGGCCGCCGGCTCATGGCATTTGAGCCAGCAACTGGCGTAGGTCAGCAAGGCGAAACTGGCGGCGTGGGACTCGGGAAAACCATAGCTGCCGAAGCCCTTGATCTGTTCGAAGATCTGCGCGGCAAAAGCCTCGGTGTAGCCATTTTTCAACATGCCGGTGCGCAGGCGTGCTTGATGCGGTTCCAGGCCACCGTGGCGTTTCCAGGCGGCCATGGAACGGCGCAACTGGTCGGCCTCGCCGGGGCTGTAGTCGGCGGCGACCATGGCGATCTGCATCACCTGTTCCTGGAACAGCGGGATGCCCAGGGTGCGCTCCAACACGGTTTCCAACTCCGGCGACGGGTAAGTCGTGGGTTCTTCCTTGTTCCGCCGGCGCAGGTAGGGATGCACCATGCCGCCCTGGATCGGCCCGGGGCGCACGATGGCCACCTCGATGACCAGGTCGTAGAATTTTTGCGGCCGCAATCTGGGCAACATCGACATCTGCGCCCGCGACTCGATCTGGAACACGCCGATGGTGTCGGCCTTGCTGATCATCGCGTAGGTGGCCTGGTCTTCCTGGGGGATCGTCGCTAGCGACAGGTCACGGCCACGATGGCGGCGCAGCAGATCGAAACAGCGGCGGATCGCGCTGAGCATGCCCAGGGCGAGAATATCCACCTTGAGCAGGCCGACCGCATCGAGGTCATCCTTGTCCCACTGGATGATGGTGCGCTCGGCCATGGCGGCGTTTTCCACCGGCACCAGGGTATCCAGTGGGTATTCGGAAATCACGAAGCCCCCGGGGTGCTGGGACAGGTGCCGGGGAAAACCGATCAGTTGCTGGGTGAGCGTCAGCACACGGCGCAGGATCGGGCTGTCCGGGTCGAAGCCGCTTTCGCGCAGGCGTTCCAAGGGCGGCGCATCGTCACTCCAGCGCCCGCAGCATTCGGCCAGCGCGTTGATCTGGTCCGGCGGCAAGCCCAGGGCCTTGGCCACATCGCGCACCGCACCGGCGGCGTGGTAACTGCTGACCACCGCCGTCAGCGCCGCGCGGGTACGGCCATAACGCTGGAACACGTACTGCAGCACTTCTTCGCGACGTTCGTGCTCGAAGTCGACGTCGATGTCCGGCGGCTCGTTGCGTTCCTCTGACAGGAAGCGCTCGAACAGCGTACTCGTCAGGCTCGGGTCGATCTCGGTGATGCCCAGGGCAAAACACACCGCCGAGTTGGCTGCCGAGCCCCGGCCCTGGCACAGGATCGACCGGCTGCGGGCGAAGCGCACGATGTCGTGCACCGTGAGGAAGTAGCTTTCGTAACCCAGTTTGCTGATCAATGTCAGCTCGTGATGGATCTGCTGCAAGGTCTTGGCGTCGACCCCGTGCGGCCAGCGCCGGGCGACGCCTTCGTCGGTGACGGCGCGCAACCAGGATTCGGCATCGTGGCCCTCGGGCACCAGCTCGCGCGGGTAGTGATAGCGCAACTGGCCAAGATCGAAGCGGCAGCGCTGGGCGATGGCCAGGGTTTCGTCGAGCAGCGCCTGCGGGTACAGCGTGGCCAGGGCGTCGAGGCTGCGCAGATGCCGCTCGCCGTTGGGGTGCAGGCGCGTGCCGGCGTCGGCCACCGGCACGTGATGGCGGATCGCGGTCATGGTGTCTTGCAGGGCGCGGCGGCCACGGGCATGCATATGCACATCGCCGCAGGCCACCGCCGGAATCTGCAGGCTGGCGGCCAGGTGCAGGCGTTGCTCCAGATGCCGCGCATCGTCCTGGCCGCAGTGCAGGTGCACCGCCAGCCACAGGCGTTCGGCGAAGGTACGGCGCAGCCAGTGGATGGAGACCTGGGTGTCGCTGTCTTCGGCGACCCACAGCGCCAGCAGGCCGGGCAACGGCTGCTCGAAGTCTTCCAGCAGCAGGCGGTAGCGACCTTTTTCAGCCCGGCGTCGGGCCACGGTGATCAAGCGGCACAGGTGCTGGTAGCCGCTGAGGTCCTGCACCAGCAGCACCAGTTTCGGGCCGTTTTCGATGCGCACTTCGCTGCCGATAATCAGCGGCAAGCCCACCGCCTTCGCCGCCTGCCAGGCCCGCACGATGCCCGACAAGGTACATTCATCGGTGATCGCCAGGGCGCTGTAGCCCTGGCGCTTGGCCCGCTCGAACAACTCCAGGGCGCTGGAGGCGCCGCGTTGGAAGCTGAAGTTGGACAGGCAGTGCAGCTCGGCATAACTCATGGCCACCGCCGCCTGTAGGAGCGAGCTTGCTCGCGAAGCGCGTTAACGATGACGCGGGAGCCCTGGGTCATCGCGGTGCCCTTAGGTTTTTCGCGAGCAAGCTCGCTCCTACAGAGGGCCGGTTGCAGCCTATGGAGGCTCATGCGAACCAGCCCTGCAGCCACAGCCCATCGCTTTGCCCCACGCAGCGATAGGCCCAGCCTTGCTGGCCGGCTCGGGTCTGGATCAGGTAGTAGTCGCGGCGAATATCGGCACCGTCCCACCAGCCGGATTCGATGCGCTCCGGGCCCATGAGGATCTGCACGCCCTGCTCGGCCAGCAAGGTCGGTTCGTCAAGCAACCAGCCGGGACGCCGCACCTTGTTCAAGGTGGCGCACGGGCTTTTATCCGCCGCCATTTGCCAGGCGCATTCGGGGCGATGGTCGGCATGGAAGCGCAGGCCTTGCACCGCCTCATCCCCCAGGCGCGCACGCAGGCGTTCGCGCAGTTGTTCCCACGGCAGGGTCTGTTGCGGGCGATCGTCGAACAGGTCCTGGCGTTGCGGCACGAACACCGGCAGGTCCTGGGCCACCAGGCGAAAACCACGCACCGGCGAGGTGACTTGCACGTGCTCCAGGCGCCCACGGGCCAGTTCGAACAGCATCGCCGGCTCACGCTCGGCGCTCAGCAGGCCGACCTTGATCACACTGTCCGGTGCATCGGCATGTTCCAGGTGCAGGTCGAAACGCTGCACGCCACTGTCACGGCCGCAGAGGAACGCCGAGAGGTCGCCGGTCAAACGGCGCAGGGGGAATAACAAGGCCTGGTGGGATTGCACATCGAAATTCAACTCGATGCGCACATCGAACTGGTCCGGCGGCTGATAGAACGCCAGGGCCAACGGCCGTTGCCCGGTCAAGGCATCGAGGTGCTTGAGCAGGCCGGCATCAAAGCGCCGCGCCAGGGTGTGCCGGGGCAACGCCTGCACCTGGGCCAGGGTACGCAGGCCCATGCGCGACAACGCGGTGGCCGCCTGCGGGTCGAGGCCGGCGCGGTCGATGGGCAATGGCGCCAGGGCCTGGAGCAACCCCTCCTCATCGGCCACGGCCAGGCCATCGTAGAGATTGGCCAGCACCCGCGCCGCCGCCGGGTTGGGCGCGGCGACGATACGGTGACGAAAGCCCAGCTCGGTCAACTCCTGGCGCAGGCGTGCCTCGAACCGAGGCCAGGGCCCGAACAGGCCCAGGCTCGATTCGATCTCGAACAGCAAGGCACGCGGGTAATACACACTGACCTGGGAGCTGAAGCGGTAGGCCCAGGCGGCGAGAAACTGCTGCCAGCGCTCGATCTCCACGGGGTCGTATTCGGCACTGGCAAAGGTCTTGGCCAGGGCATGGGCGGCCGTCAGCGATTGCCCCGGGCGCAGGCCCAGTGCGCGGGCGGCGTCATTGACGGTTTGCAGCACGCGCCGCTGCGGCGTGCCGGCCAGCAGCGCCAGGGGTTGGTCGGGCTCGGGGTGCAGGCGCTGCACCCCGTCCAGCGCCAATTGCGGGAAGACAATACACACCCAGCGCATGGCAACCTCAGTGCCCCGCCAGTGCAATCGGCGCCGGATGAGCCAAGCCACCCCGGCACTTGAGCACCCGCACCTGGGCAGGTTTGGCCTCGACGGCCAGGCGCAGGGCGGCGGGCGAAGGGTTGATCGCTTCACTCAAGGCGCGCCAGGCAAACGCCAGGGTCTGCCCGGTTTCCGCAGCCACCTGCAAGCGACGCAAGGCGCGGTCATCCGCCTTGCGCGGCCAGCACAGCACCGCGCCGCAACTGCCGGAGCGCAGGCATTGTTCCACCGCCCACAGCACATCCCGCGCCTCGGCCTGGACCACCGACAGCTGGCGCAAATCCACCCCGGCGTTCTGCCATGCGTGGGGGTACGGGGTATAGGGCGGCGCCACCAGCACAATGCGCTCCCCCGCCGCCGATAATCGCGCCAGGGTCGGCAGCACCAGTTGCAGTTCGCCGATACCGTCCCTGGCCATCAGGATTTCGCTCAAGGCCGACTCCGGCCAGCCGCCCGTGGGCAGCACCGCATCCAGCGCCGCCAGCCCCGTAGGCTGCACGCTGGCCGGAGGCGCGACAGGCCGGCCTTTCCAGACGCGGCCGCCATTGAACAGCGTATCCAGTGCAACCACGGCGCCCATCAGCCTTGCCTCACCAGGCCGCAGAACACCCCTTCGATGGCCAGGTCCTGGTCGGGGCCGACCACGATAGGTTCGTATGCGGGGTTACGCGGCAGCAGACGCACACGCTCGCCACTGCGCTCGAAACGCTTGATGGTGACTTCGCCGTCCAGGCGCGCCACCACAATCTGCCCGTTCAAGGCTTCGGCACTGCGGCGCACACCCACCAGGTCGCCGTCGAGGATGCCGTCTTCGATCATCGAATCGCCTTGCACCCGCAACAGGTAATCCGGGGTTTTCGCAAAAGTGGCGGGGTCGAGTTGCAGGCGGCTGTGCACGTCGGCATCCGCGCCGATGGGCCGGCCGGCTGCCACTCGGCCGAGTACAGGGACATCCAGCCACTCCGGGCGCGGGGGCTGGTTGAGCAAACGAATGCCGCGCGCCTGGTTGGGGTTGACCTCGATGAAGCCGGCTTCGGCCAGGGCCACGACGTGCTTGCGCGCGACGCTGCGGGAGGCAAAGCCGAACGCCTCGGCGATCTCGGCGAGGCTGGGGGGTTGGCCTTGCTGCGCGATACGGTCGCGGATGAAGGTCAGGATGGCGGTGCGGCGGGGGGTCAGGGTCGTCATGGAGTACATTTGTACTCCTCTGGGAAATTTCTTACAAGAGCCGGTAGTCGGGGTTGAGTTGACTGAGTACATATCCGTTATTCAGGTAACGGCATACCTGATGTATGCAGATCAAATGTGGGAGGGACGGTGCGACGATTCGACTTGCCCCCGATTGCAGTGGGTCAGTACCAAATCCATCAACTGACACGCCCTCATCGGGGGCATGGGTATCTACACAATTTTCAGTGGTCTGTGGCGAGGGAGCTTGCTTCCGTGGCGGCCTTCGGGCCGACCATGTCGTTGGGTTTGACCGAGTACATATCCGTTGCTGCGGTCACGGCTGATATTGGTTCCGCCCTTACGGCGGCTCACTTTTGGAAAGGCCCAAAAGTAAGCATGGACTTGTTCCCTCAAAACGTACGCCATGAAGTGAGTGTTAAGCAGTTTGCTTCAGTTGCTTTGCGTAGTCATTAGGTGAGCTGTATCCCA